>JBLGCL010000027.1:0-20484 GCA_047617305.1 Natronomonas sp. | reverse complement strand
TCGAGTTCCTCCAGGCCCTCCTGGACGTGCCGGAGGTGCGGGTCGCTCACCATCGGGTTCTCGCCCATCACGTACATCCCCTTCACGTTCCCGAAGCGGGCGGCGTCGATCATCTCGGTGATCGTCAGGCCGGGTTCTTCGGGCAAGTCGGCGTCCCAGTGGGCCTCGAACGTCCCGTTGATCTCGGGATCGTCGACCGCCTGGTAGCCCGGATAGACGTCCGGGAGGGCGCCGAGGTCGCAGGCGCCCTGGACGTTGTTCTGGCCGCGCAGGGGGTTGACGCCGGCGGCCTCCTTGCCGACGTTCCCGGTGGCCATCGCGAGGTTCGCGAGCGCGAGGACGTTGTCAGTCCCGCTGCTGTGCTGGGTGATCCCCATCGCGTAGAGGATCGAGGCGGTATCGGCCTCGGCGTACATCCGGGCCGCCTCGCGGAGCTTCTCGGCGTCGATGCCCGCTATCTCCTCGACCTTTTCCGGCGGGTAGTCCGCGACCGTCTCCTTCAGTGCCTCGAAGTTCTCGGTGCGCTCCGCGACGAACTCCTCGTCCACGAGGCCCGCCTCGAGGATGACGTGGAGCATCCCGTTGACCCACGCGATGTCGGTCCCGCCCGTCTGGCGCAGGTGGAGGTCCGCGTCGTCCGCGATCTCGATCTCGCGTGGATCCACCAGGATAAGGTCGGCGCCGTTCTCGACGGCCTCCTGCACTTCCAGCCCCAGAACCGGGTGGGCCTCGGTCGTGTTCGAGCCTGTGATCAGGATGGCGTCGGCGTCCCGGATCTCCTCGTTCGAGTTGGTCATCGCGCCGCTGCCGAACGCGCGTCCCAGCCCGGCGACCGTCGAGGCGTGACAGAGGCGGGCGCAGTGATCGACGTTGTTCGTCCCGAACGCGGCCCGCATGAACTTCTGGTAGACGTAGTTCTCCTCGTTCGTGCAGGTCGCCGACGCGAGCCCCGCGACGGCGTCGGCGCCGTGCTCCTCGCGGATCTCCTGCAGGCGCTCGGCGGTGTAGTCGAGCGCCTCCTCCCAGGACGCCTCGCGAAGCTCGCCGTCCTCGCGGATGAGGGGTTTCGTCAGGCGCTCGTCGTCGTTCACGAAGTCGAAGGCGAACCGGCCCTTCACGCACATGCGGTCGCCGTTCGCCGGGGCCGTGTCGGGATCGTCGACGACTGAGGCGTCGACGATTTCGTTATCCTCGTGCTTGAATTCGATCCGACAGCCGACGCCGCAGTAGGTGCAGATCGTCGACGTCGTCTCGAGATCCTCCTCGCGCCCGGCGCCGAGGCGGTCCTTCGCCGTCAGCGCGCCCGTGGGGCAGGAGTCGACGCACTGCCCGCAGAACTTGCACTCGGTCTCGGTGAGCGACCGGTCCAGCGGCGGGGCGACCTTCGTCTCCATGCCCCGACCGGTGAAGCCGATCGCGGAGTTGTGCCGAACCTCGTCACAGGCCTGGACGCAGCGCCCGCAGAGGATGCACTTGTCGTGGTCGAGCTGGAAGTAGGGGTTGTCCGTCATCGGCTCGAACCGGCCGCCGCCGCCCTCGTACTGATCCATGTCGACGTCGTACTCGTAGGCGAGGTCGGCCAGTTCGCAGCCGCCGCGTTGCTCGCAGGTCAGGCAGTCGACGCAGTTCTCGGAGAGCAGGAGTTCGAGGGTGTTCCGTCGCGAGCGCCGCAGTCGCTCGGTGTCGGTCTCGACAGTCAGGCCGTCCTCGACGGGGAGCGAACAGGCCGCCACCGGGTCGCCGCCCTCCTCGGTCTCGACGAGGCACATCCGGCAGGCCGCGGTGTTCTCCAGGCCGTCCATGTGACAGAGCGTCGGGATCTCGACGCCGTTCGCCATCGCGGCCTCCAGGACCGTCGCGTTCTCGTCGACTTCGTACGTCTCGTCGTCGATCGTCACCTCGACCGTCTCGGCCGTCTCGGTGTGTCGTGTTTCTGCTTGTGCCATACTCGGACCCTCCTACTGGACGCCCTCCATCGGTTCGCTGGCTTCACCTGTCTCGCTCGAACCGCCCGCAGACTCGCCGAGGGCGCACTCGCCGGCCGGGCACTCGCCCGCCAGGTGGGCCTCGTACTCGTCGCGGAAGTACCGCAAGGTGGTGTCGACGGGCGTCGGGGCCGTCTTGCCCAGCCCGCAGAGCGAGGAGTCGGCGACGTACTCGGAGAGTTCCTCGAGGCGTTCGAGGTCTTCTTCGGTCGCTTCTCCCGAGGTGAACTTCTCGAGAATCTCGAGCATCCGCTTCGTGCCGACCCGACAGGGCGGGCACTTCCCGCAGGACTCCTCCTGGGTGAACGAGAGGAAGTACCGCGCCACCTCGACCATACAGGTACTCTCGTCCATCACCACCAGGCCGCCGGAGCCGATCATCGCGCCGGCCTCCTGGAGCGAGTCGAAGGTCATCGGCATGTCGAGGTGCTGTTCGGCGAGACACCCGCCGGACGGGCCGCCGATCTGGACGGCCTTGAACTCGTCGCCGACGACGCCGCCGGCCACGTCGTAGATGGCCTCCCGCAGCGTGATCCCCATCGGAACCTCGATCAGCCCGGTGTTCTGCACGTCGCCCGTCACCGCGAACGTCTTCGTCCCGGGGCTGTCCTCGCTCCCGATGTCCGCGAACCAGTCCGCGCCGTGGCGGATGATCTCGGGGACGTTCCCGAGCGTCTCGACGTTGTTGATGGTCGTCGGCTGGCCCCACAGCCCGGACTCGACCGGGTAGGGCGGTCGCGGGTCGGGCATCCCGCGCTTGCCCTCGATGGACTTGATGAGGGCCGTCTCCTCGCCGGAGACGAAGGCGCCGGCGCCCTTCTTGACCTCCAGGTCGAAGTCGAACCCCTGGCCGAAGAGGTCCCCGCCGAGGTAGCCCGCCTCGCGGGCGTCCTCGATGGCGCCCTGGATACGTTCGACGGCGAGGGGGTACTCGGCCCGGATAAACACGATGCCGTTCGAGGCGCCGGTCGCGTAGCCCGCGATGGCCATCCCCTCGACGAGTCGGTGGGGATCGCCCTCGACCAGGCTGCGGTCCATGAACGCCCCCGGGTCGCCCTCGTCGCAGTTCGCGACGACGTACTTCTCGTCGGCGTCCTGGTCGGCCGCGAACTCCCACTTCAGGCCGGTCGGGAACCCGGCGCCGCCGCGGCCACGGAGGCCGGCGTCCTTGACCGCCCCCCAGACCTCGTCCGGGTCCATCTCCGTCAGTGCCCGGTCGAGGGCGTCGTAGCCGCCTTCGTCCTCGTAGTCCTCGATGCATTCCGGATCGATCCGTCCGCAGTTCGAGAGGACGATCCGGCGCTGCCCGCGATAGAAGGGGATGTCCTCCTCGCGCGTGTAGATCCCGTTGTCGGGGGAGTGATAGCAGAGATCCTCGAGGATCTCGCCGTCCCGGACGGTTCGCTCGACGATGTCGTCGACGTCCTCCGTGGTGACGCCGGTGTAGAGGATCCCTTCGGGTTCGATCCGGACCAGCGGGCCCTGCTCGCAGAACCCGTGACAGCCGCTGACGTGCGCGTCCGCGCCGCCGACGGTCGGGACGGCCGCGTCGGCGTCCGTCTCGGAGCCCTGGAGGGCGACGTCGACGTCCTCGTCCTCAAGGTCGGCGATCCGGTCCGCGAGCGCCTCGTGGACGTCCAGCGATCCCGACGAGACGCACCCGGTGCCGGCACAGGTGATGAGTCGCATGCCACCGTTCTCGTCCGGCGAGTTCGCGGCGTTCGACATCCGGTCAGTCACCCCCTGTCCGGTACTTCTCGACCATCGCCGGCACGTCCTCGGGCGACGTACTGCCCTCGACGTCGTCGTCGACCATGACGACCGGGGCGAGTCCACAGGCGCCGACGCACCGGACGGTCGTCAGCGTGAACGCGCCGTCCTCCGTGACTTCGCCGGGGTGGACGTCGAGTTCCGTTTCGAGGGTGTCGAGCGTGTCGTCGGCCCCGTTGACGTGACAGGCCGTCCCGGTACAGACGCGGATCGTGTGATCGCCCTGGGGCTGGAGGGAGAAGTGATCGTAGAACGTCGCGACCCCGACCACCTCGGCCAGGGACGTGCCACAGACCTCCGCGATCTTCTCCAGGGCTGCCGCCGGTAGATAGCCGTACATCTCCTGGGCCTCGTGCAAGGCCGGCAACACGCCTTCCTGTCCCGCCGGAAACGCCGACAGGGCCTCCTCGAGCTCGGCCTCGTCGAGCTCGAATTCGGCCGTCGCTGTGACTGCGTTGTTCGAAGCCATGTCTCTGTCCCGACTGCCTAGAAGGTCCCCCCGCAATTACATCGTGAGCCATTATTTTGAGGGCAGTATGGCGTCCTGCCGGAGGTTCAGTCGCTCCGCCGGATCGAGCGCTCGCCATAACCATCCGCAGTGCCCGGGAAAACCCCACGTCGATCCGCCGAACCGCCGTCCACTCAGTCCGCTTCGATCTCCTGGCCGAGGTACTCGCAGACGTCGTCCTCGGCGGCGAAACAGTCCGGACATTCCGACCGGCGGTCGATGATCGTATCGAGGCGGTTGGCGACGGTGTCGTCGATGACGCTCTCGAGCGCCCGGGCCTCTTCCCGATACTCCTCGACCTCGAGGACGTTCGCGAGGAAGCGCTCGAGGATGCAGTAGGTCTCGAGCGCATCGCGGGCCCGAACGATGCCGTCATCCGTGAGCGTCACGCCCTTGTATTTCTCGTGGTCCGCGAACCCGCGATCCTCGAGCTTGCCGATCATCTCGTTGGCGCTGGCGGGCGTCACGTCGAGCATGTCCGCGAGGGTGCCCGTCGACGCCGGGCCGTCCTCCACCGACTGTGCGAGGTAGATCGCCTTCAGGTACTGATCTGCAGTGTTCATACGTGTGCCCCCCTCGGCGGCGTCATGATCGACGCTCCATGATCTCGGTCACCCGTTCGACGCCCGCTTCCTCATCCTCGCGGATCTCCCGGAGCACCTCCAGAACTCGGTCGGTGTCGATCTCGAAGTCGGCCTCGGAGTCCTCGACCGCCTCGATCAGGTCGTCGTAGAACTTGTACGCCGTCTCCTCGTTGCACAGCTGGTCGTACAGGAGGTCGTCGAAGTCCTCCGGGGCCGTCTGTGCGTACCTCGACTCGACGAGGTCGTCGATTTCCTCGTACGGCACTGGTTCGACGTCGAGGTCGTCGACGATCCCTTCCAGGCGCTCCCGATGGGCGGCCGACCGCTCTGCAGCGGCTTCGAGCAGGTCTCGAACCGCCGCGTCGATCGAATCCTCCGGCGGCGATAGCGAATCGAGATGGTGGTGTGCGCGGGACTCGACCAGGTCCTCGATCACGACTCCGATCTGCAGGAGTCGCGCGAGTTGGTGGTCGTCGGCCACGCGTTGCCCGAGGCTCATGGTTCTGGTTCGGAGGTGGCGCGACTTAAGCGTTCACCGACGAACGGGCGACGATCCTGTAGCGAGCGTCGTCGTCAGGCCGATTCGTCCAGGCGCTGGACGATCAGGTCGTCGAGATCCTCGCGGAACTCGTCGGTCTCGATCTCCTCGAGGACTGGGACGAAAAAGCCCTCGACCAGCATGTTTCTGGCCTGGCGCCGCCCGATGCCGCGCGAGATCATGTAAAAGAGGTCCTGTTCGTCGACCTGGCCGACGGTCGCCGAGTGGGAGGCCTCCGTGTCGTGGTTGTTGATGATGAGTTTCGGCGAGGCGTCGGCCTCGCTCTCGTCGCTCAGCATCAGGGTATTCTCGCGCTGGTAGGAGTTGGTGTCCCAGGCGTCGCGGCCGACGTCCTGGACCCCCTCGTAGACCGAACGGGCGTGATCGTCGATGACGCCCCGCGTGACGAGGTCCGCGACGGTGTGTTCGCCGCGGTGCCAGACCTTCGAGTCCAGGTCGAAGTGCTGATCCTCGTGGCCGAAGAACGCGCCGACGATCTTCGTCTCCGAGGCCTCGCCCTCGAGACTGGTCGACACCTCGGTCTTGGTCAGGCGCGACCCGATGTTCCCCTCGATCCAGTCGACGTTAGCGTACGTGCCGGCCGAACCGCGCTTGAGGGTGTAGTTGTAGGTGTCTTCCGACAGGTTCTGGAGGGTGCCGTACTGGACGGTACTGTTCTCGCCCGCAACGATCTCGACGATCCCCGAGTAGTACCGCGGCGTCTCGGCGGCTTCGCCGGTCTCCTGACGCTCCAGGATCGTCGCCGACGAGGACTTCTCGGTGATCACGAGCGTGTAGTTGAACAGCGACCGCGAGTTCATCGTCGTCCGGATCGTCACGTCCTCCGCGTCGACGCCTTCGGGAACGTACACGACGGTCCCGGTGCTGAACAGCGCGGTCGAGAGCGCGGTGAGGTAGTTCGCCTGGGGGTCGACGACCGATCCGAAGTGCTCCTCGAGCAGGTCGCCGTGCTCGGCCAGCGCCTCGCTCCACTCCAGCACCTCGACGTTCTCGGGCGTGACCCGGTCCTTCTCCTCGGCCCGGTCGAGCGGGTCGACGAACGACTCGAACTCGAGCGCGTCGAGGTTCGTCCAGTTGCGCCCGGGCGTCCGGATGACCGACGGCATGTCGAGGTCGGCCAGCGCGGACAGCGCGTCCAGCCGGGTCTCGAGCAGCCAGTCGGGCTCGTCGAGGCGCTCGGATATCTCGGTGACCTGTTCCGCCGTGAGGTTCTCGTGTACCTGCGTGCTCATGTGTCGGCTCTATCCGAGGCTCCCTTCCATCTCGAGTTCGATGAGACGGTTGAGTTCGACCGCGTACTCGATCGGCAGTTCCTCCGTGATCGGCTCGATGAAGCCGGCGACGATCATCTGCTTGGCGTCGTCGTCGTCCAGTCCGCGCGACTGGAGGTAGAAGACGTCCTCGTCGCCGATCTTGCCGACCGTCGCCTCGTGGGCGACGTCGACCTTCGACTCCTGGATCTCCATGTACGGCATCGTGTCCGAGGTGGACTCGTTGTCGAACATCAGCGCGTCACACTCGACCGACGTCGAGGCGTTCTCGGCGCCGTCGCTGATGTGCACGAGGCCGCGGTAGTTGGTGCGGCCGCCGTCCTTGGAGATGGACTTGGACTCGATGGTGGACTTCGTGTCGGGCGCGTTGTGATAGACCTTCGCGCCGGTGTCGATGTTCTGGCCATCGCCGGCGAAAGCGATGGTGATGTGGTTGTCCGTCGCGCCGCGCCCCTTGAGGATGGTGCTCGGGTAGAGCATCGTGGCCTTCGAGCCCATGCTGCCCGAGACCCACTCCATGGTGGCGTCCCGCTCGGCGATGGCGCGCTTGGTGTTGAGGTTGTAGGTGTTCTTCGACCAGTTCTGCACGGTCGAGTACTGGACGTGGGCCCCTTCCTTGACGAACACCTCGACGCCACCGCTGTGGAGGTTGTGGCTGGCGTACTGCGGGGCGGAACAGCCCTCGATGTAGTGGACCTCGGAGTTGGGCTCGGCGATGATGAGCGTGTGCTCGAACTGGCCCATGCCCTCCGAGTTCATCCGGAAGTACGCCTGGACGGGCATCTCGACCGTGACGCCCTCGGGGACGTACACGAACGAACCGCCCGACCAGACCGCGCCGTGCAGCGCCGCGAACTTGTTGTCCGACGGCGGCACGCACTTCGTCATGAAGTACTCCTCGACGATGTCGGGGTGTTCCTGGACTGCCCTGTCCATGTCCATGAAGATGACGCCCTTCTCCTCCCACTGCTCCTTCATGTTCTGGTAGACGATCTCGGACTCGTACTGGGCGCCGACGCCCGAGAGGGCCTCCTTCTCGGCCTCGGGGATCCCGAGCTTGTCGAAGGTGTCCTTGATCTCGTCCGGCAGGTCCTCCCAGTTCTCGACGCCGCCGCGCGTCTCGATGTCCGGGCGGATGTAGGGGACGAGCTGGTCGATGTCGATCCCGGAGAGGTCCGGCTGGCCGGGCCAGTCGGTCGGCATCGGCATCTCCTGGAACTGTTTCAGGGCGCGAAGGCGACGCTCCAGCATCCACTCGGGCTCGTCCTTGTCCTCCGAAATCAGCCTGATCGTTTCCTCGGTGAGGCCCTTCTCGGCCGCGAAGGCCGCCTTCTGGTCGTCCTTGAAGTCGAACGCTGCCTCGGTGTCAGTGTCTTTGAGGTCTTCGGAACTCATGGTGATCTGGTGTAATTACGTTTCCTTGCTTATTACGTTCTTGCTAGCCACTATCGGTTACGCCGCCTCGTAGACCTCTTCGCGGACCCAGTCGTAGCCCTTGTCCTCGAGTTTCTTCGCCAGTTCGGGGCCGCCGTCCATGACGACCTCCCCGTTGAGCATGACGTGAACGCGATCGGGTTCGACGTAGTCGAGGATCCGCTGGTAGTGGGTGATCTGCAGAACGCCGGTACCCTGCTCGTCGCGCAGCGCGTTGATCCCGTTCGAGACGTCCTGCAGGCGGTCGATGTCCAGTCCGGAGTCGATCTCGTCGAGCACGGCGACCTCGGGCTCGAGGATCGCGGCCTGGAGCACCTCGTTCTGCTTCTTCTCGCCGCCGGAGAAACCGGCGTTGAGGTACCGCTGGGCGAACTTCTCGTCGATATCCAGTTGTTCCATCTTCTCCTGGAGGAGCTGCTGGAACTCCGCGACGCCGATCTCGCCCTCGTCGGCCGGGCCCTCCATCGGGGAGGATTCGTAGCCGGCCTCGTCCTCTTCCTCCTCGTCCGCTTCCTCGATGAACAGCTCCTCGCGCTCCTCGAGCTTGGCGTTGAGCGCCGTCCGGAGGAAGTTCACCATCGTGACGCCCTCGATCTCCGCCGGGTACTGGAACCCGAGGTAGATGCCGAGCGCGGCACGTTCGTTCGGTTCCAGTTCGCGCAGGTCCCAGGTTCGCTTGTCCTCGGGGACCTCGATGTCGAACTCGTTCCCCTCGAGGTGGAGGAGGACATCGCCCTCCGTGATCTCGTAGGCCGGGTGGCCCGCGATGATCTTCGCCATCGTGGACTTCCCGCTGCCGTTGGGGCCCATCAGGGCGTGAATTTCGCCGGATTCGACCTCGAGATCCACACCGTTCAGGATTTTCTCTCCGTTCTCTGCTACAGAAGCGTGTACGTCCTTCAGTTCGAGACGGGCCATTTTTAGGGTCTCCTAACATTTGCATAGAGCGGAGTCGGGCCCATAACCTTTTCGTATCGACACCCTGCGAATTACCCTCATGGAAAATCGTGTTTTCAATTCCGATAGCTGAATTTCGCTCATCACCAACCCCGCCAATCGGAGCACAAAGTAATCGTCACGATTCGACAAACGAGGGCGATACCGCGATCCCAACCGGGCCGCTCACATGTACTGTCCGAGCCCGGTCTGTTCCTGCCCGCTCTTGACCTCCTCCCAGGACACGTCGAGCGCCTCGAGGATCCGGGCGATCGGTCCCTTGAGGGTCTTCTCGAGCATCTTGTCCCAGTCGACCGCGAACTCGTCGGGGATCTGGTCGGCGTACTCGAAGCAGATGACGTCCGGGTCCCGCTTGAACTCGCCGTACAGGGGGTTCTCCTGCGGGTCGAGGCCCCGTTCCTCCTCCATGCGCTCCCAGAACGACGGGTGGACCTTCTCGACGTAGAGGCGCTTGGGCTTGGACCCGCTCGCGAAGTTCGTCCCCAGGAGCAGGTTGGCGTACTTCGCCCCGCGCACGTGTGCGGTGTCGGTGTCGTAGTTGTCGAGTTTCTTCCCGATGCCGCCCGGGATGCCCACGTCCTCGGGGTCGACGTTGCCCGCCTGAAAGTCCTCGATGACCTCGTTGACGTACTTCTCGACCGCCGCGACGTCGCCCTCTTTGACGATCATCTCCAGTACGCGATGCTGGACCTCCTTCGTGATCGGGGCGATGTCCGAGCGCTTGTACTCGAAGCCCGTGATGTCCACGTCGTCGACGTCCTTGCCCTCCTTCCAGACGATGTGCCCGGCGTAGCGTTTCTTCTTGCCCGCCTGGAAGAACCGCCGGTAGAGCTTCTCGAACTCGATCTGGAACCGGTGGTCCTCGGCGTCGAGTTCCTCGCGCGCGTACTCGTCGTACGATTCGTTGATCCGTTCCTCCAGGTCGAAGGAGGCGTCGATGGCTTCTTCCCTAGATTTATCAGATCCTAATTCTATCATAACGCTGTCAGTATCCCCGTAGGCCACCTCGTAGCCCATCTCGTTGGTGACCGTCTCGGTGTATTCGATGACGCCCCGTCCAGTCGCCGTGACCGCGGCGGCGTTCTCCTGGTCGTAGAGTCGGAATTGTTCCCATCCTGATACCCCGTATAGCGAATTCATAATTACCTTGACAGCTGCCTGCTGGCGGTCGTAGGTCTCGTACTCGCCAGTTTCGGGATCGTGTTCGTTCCGGAGGGTCTTCTTCTCCTCTCTCTCCTCTAATAGCTCTATCACCATATCTCGAATGATTCCGTCGGGTTCTTTCCGGAAGTGAGTCCCGTTGGGAGACACGAACGTCTCGCCGTCGTAGGCGTCGGGATCGACCTTCGTTTCGGGGGACGCATTAATTGTCACCATGCACATAGGATAGAGACTTTTCAAATCTAATACAGTTACCATCTCCTTGACCCCCGAGATGGGTTCGAAGACCGCGCCGCCCTCGTACTCCTCGCCGGCCTCCTGCTGGCCCTTCGAGGGGAGGGCGAATCGCCCGTGGGCCTCGTGGAGCACGTACATGTCCACGGCGTCGCCGGGCGTCGGGGCGTCCTCGAGTTTGCACCCGACGAAGTTCGCGACCTCGCGCCAGAACGCGATCACCTCCTGCTTGCGGTCGAGTTCGACGCAGAGTTCCACGTCCCGGAGGTTGTACTCCAGGAGCCGTTCGGGGTCGTCCTCCCAGAGGTCGCCGATGTCACCGGGGTAGCGCTCCTTGCCGACCCCGAGTTCCATCTCGCCCACGGCGTCCAGTCTGTAGGACTCGAGTTCGGTGAACTGGGTGCGCTTGTAGGCGTACAGCAGGTCGAACACGACCCGGCCCTTGACGTCCGGCGCGCCCCAGTTGCTCCGCCAGACCTCGTTCACGCGGGAGAGCCGTTCGATCGACAGGTCCTCGTCGGCCGCCGGATCGAGGCGCTCCAGGCGGTCCAGGAAGTACGGGGCGTCGAACTCCTCGAAGTTCCAACCGGTTGCGACGTCCGGATCAGTGTCCTCGAAATAGGTGAGGAACGCGTCGAGCATCGCCGTCTCGGTCTCGAAGGAGCGAACTTCGTAGGTCGCGTCGTCGCGAAGTGGATCGTAGTCGGGGAGATCGATCGAAACGTCCTCGCTTTCGTTTCCATCGGGGGACTCGTACAGCCAGACGACGTACTCGTCGTCGTAGGAATCGTGGCTGGTGAGACAGATGATCGGCTCCTCGCCCTCCTCGGGGAAGCCGTTGCGGTCGTCGACCTCGATGTCGAACGTGTTGACGCGGGGCGAAACGTCCGGCGGTTCGACGGCCTCGACCTCCTCGTGGTCGACGAGGAAGCGGCCGTCCTCCATCCGACGCTCGGGGACCCGGATCCCGCCCGAGATGTCCTTGTCAATGAGAAACCGGTTGGGAAAGAGGATGTCCGCCTCGTAGTGCTCGAACTCGTCGCGGATCGCCCCGACGTCGCGGGGCGTCTGTCCGTAGATCTTCGTCAGTTCCTCGCCCCGGATGCTCTCGTACCCCTCCTCCCAGTCGGTGATGCGGTCGTCCTGGAGGTCGGCCCGGTCGATCGACTCGGTCGGTGCGTAGAAATAGGGTCGGAAGCCACGGACGACGACGTGTTCGGCGGTCCGGTCCTCGGTCCGGCCGAAGACGTGGATCAGCGGCCGCTCGTCCTGGCCGGACCCTTCGATGGTGTAGTCGACCTGCGTGACGGCCAGTTCGACGGCGCCGGACGGATCGGGGAGCGCCTCCGTCGTGGAATCAATCACGGCCACGGACCCGCCACCGCTGCCGTTGCCGGCGACCGCGGCCGCCTCCTCGTCCGGTCGGTCCTCGTCGGGCGCCGCGAAGTCGTCGAGTCCCGTCTGCCCCGCGTCGGTCATGTACGCCCGGTTGGATGCCCCCGAGTAAAAACGCCCGGGTCCGTCCCGATCACCGCATGTGCTCGCCGCCGTTGACCTCGAGGGTCTCCCCCGTCACGAACGTGGCGTCACGGAGGAACGCGGCGGCGTCGGCGATGTCCTCGGGCTGTCCCACGCGATCGACGGGGATCTCCTCGAGGATCGATTGCAGTTCCTCCTCGGTCCGGTCGGCCGTCATATCAGTCTCGACGTGGCCGGGGGCGATGGCGTTCACCCGAACGTCGGGAGCGAAGTCCCGGGCGTGGCTCTTGGTCAGGCCGAGCAGCCCCGACTTCGAGGCGGCGTAGTGACACTCGATCGGGGCCCCGACGTGCGCGAGGACCGACGAGACGTTCACGATGGACGGATCGTCCTCGGACTCGAACAGCAGCGGGCGGGCGAACTTGGTGACGTTGAACGCGCCGTTGACGTTGACGTCCATCACGTGATCGAAGTCCTCCGGCGGGAGATTCTCGGTGTACACGTGCTGGTCGATCCCGGCGTTGTTCACGACGTGGTCGAGGCCGCCGAACTCCTCGCTCGCGGCCTCGACGAGACGGCGGGCGTCGTCCGGGTCGCTCACGTCGGCCAGGACCGCAACGGCTGCTTGTCCGATCTCATCGCGGATCCGCTCGGCGACCGCTTCGGCCCGGTCCCGACTGTCGACGTAGTTCACGACCACGTCGTAGCCGTCGCGGGCGTATCGGAGTGCGATGCCTCGCCCGATGCCCCGGGACGAACCGGTGACGAGTGCGGCTGGCATGGCCCCACCGACTCGCCACACCTGAATACGTCTTCCGACACCGGCGACGGTCGCCGGGGACGAACGGGCGGACGGACGAACGGACTCGGAGGATAGGAACGGGCGATCAGGACACCTCGGTCTCGCTGGCCGCGACGACCAGCGCGGCACCCGGTTCGACGTCGCCCGACGAGATAACGACCGACTCGAATCCGGCGTCGTGAACGACGTCCCAGACGGTCCCGACGTCCCAGATCCTGCACTCCCGTACGACCTCGGTGGTGACGGTTTCGTCCCCGAGGCGATCGATCAGTTCGTACCGGTCGCGCGCGCGGACAGTCTCGCCACCCCCGTCGACCTCGACCGTCCGACGAACGCTGACTCCGCCGTCCGTCACTTCGAAGTCGGCCGCGTCGAACGCCCGGGCCGACAGCGGCACGTCGAACAGGAGGGTTCCGCCCGGTGCCAACGAGCCCAAGGCCGAGGTCACGAACGACCGCAGATCGGGCCGATCGAACTCGGCGGTGAGATATCCGAAGGCGGCGATAGCGTCGACGTCGACGGCCGGGATGGACCGTGGATCCCCGCGCACGACCGGCACTCGACGCGCGGCCCGCCCCAGGAGGTCTGGACTCGATTCGACGCCGACGAACGTGTCGACTGCCTCCTGGTGCCCCAATAGCTCGCCCGGGCCACAACCGACCTCGACCAGCGTCTCGGCCAGGGGGAGATACCGGTCGAGGAGGTTGGCCATCTCGTCGACGCGCCGATCGTCAGCCGTCCGGATTGCCTCGTAAACCGGGGCCAGGGACGTATCGAGCGAATGACGGCTCTCCGGGTCCTCGCGGACCGCCTCGAACGCGGGTCGGAGGTCGACGTCGGTCAACCCGTCGGTCATCGATCCAGGAGGCGGCGAACGCTCTCCGCGTGGGCCTCGAGCCCTTCGGCGTCCGCCAGGGTGACGATGGCGTCACCCAGGGATTCCAGCGCCCCCCGATCGAGCCGCTGGATCGTGGTCGATCGAACGAACTCGTCGACCGAGAGGCCGCCGTGTCGCTTCGCCAGCCCGTTCGTCGGGAGGACGTGGTTGGTGCCGGAGGCGTAGTCGCCAGCGGCGACCGGAGTGTGCGGCCCGACGAAGATGCTCCCGGCCGCGTCGATCCGATCGAGCACCGTCTCCGGGTCGGCGACCTGGACCGAGAGGTGCTCGGCGGCGAACTCGTCGGCGAACAGGATCGCCTCGCTCATCGACCGCGCGAGGAAGACCCCGCTGGCGTCGTTCTCGAGGGCAGCGTCGATCGTCTCCCGCCGATCGCGTTCGGGGAGCTGGTCCTCGACTGCCTCGGCGATCGCCGTCGCAACGGATTCCTCGTCGGTGACTGCCACGACCGCCGCGTTCTCGTCGTGTTCCGCCTGGGCCAGCAGTTCCGCCGCGACGAAGGCCGGGTCGGCCGTGTCGTCGGCCACGACGAGTACCTCCGACGGCCCGGCCAGGAAGTCGATGGCGACGTCGCCCTGGACCTCGGCCTTGGCGGCCGTGACCCACCGATTCCCCGGCCCGACGATCTTCTGGACTGCGGGGATCGACTCGGTGCCGTAGGCCATCGCCGCGATGGCCTGGGACCCCCCGACCTGGTACACTTCGTCGGCCCCCGCAATGTGGATCGCCGCCAGCGTCACGGGGTTGATCTCCTCGGCCGGGGGCGTCGTCACGACCACCTGGTCGACGCCGGCCACGACCGCCGGGATGACGCCCATCAGCGCGCTCGACGGGTAGGCCGCCGATCCCCCCGGGACGTAGACGCCAACCCGTTCCAATGGCCGAAACCGCCGGCCGAGTTCGCGGCCGTCGAAGTCCTCGGTCCAGTCCGATCGCACCTGTCGTTCGTGGAACGTTCGGACGTTTCGGGCTGCAGTGTCGATCGCCTCGTGGACCTCAGCCTCGACCGTCGCCGCGGCCTGTTCGGCCTCGTCGGTTATTTCGATCGCGCCGACGTCCACGCCATCGTATTCGGCCGTGAACTCCCGGAGGGCGACGTCGCCCTCCTCGCGAACCCGATCGACGACGACCCGAACGTCGTCACGGATCGCGTCGACCCCCGCGTCCCGATCGAAGATCGCGGACCGGTCGTCCGGCCCGAGATCCGAGACCGTCTGGACGTCCATGGGGGCACCTCGGTCCGACGAGTCAAAAGCGGTTCCCTCGCTCGTCGAACGGAACGGGCCGGCGGCGAACGGCCGTCGGCTCAACGGAGAATCGGGGAAAAACGAACATTCCGGCCCAAAACGTCGCAGACTACGGTCCGCGATCGAAACCCGAACGTGGTCAGGTACTCGAGGGACGCTTTTCCGACGTTGCCGCCCGACGCTTCGACAGGAGGAGCGCGAGGAAGACGATCCCGCCGACCGCTCGCAGCCCGATGTCGAGGGCGATGCTCGACCCCACGAGCACCGATAGCGGACTGATGAGCAGCCCCGGCGCCATCAACAGGAACGCGCTCACCGCGAACCCGGCCCGTTCGACGCCGGACACGTCCGTGTAGAAGTAGCCGATGACCGTCGCTCCGAGCGCGACGACGCCAACGAACACGCCGAGGATCGGGATGAGGACCTCGGGAACGAAAAACCCGAGGTCCGCGACGTCGGCAAAGGTCAGGACGTGGACCTCCTGGCCCGTCCCCGTTCCCCGTAGCAGGAGGATGCCCGGCGAGAGGACGAAGGCGAACGGAACGATGGCCTTGTTCAGCGAGAGGCTGAACGCCTTGACGCCCGTGTCGAAGGGGTCGGACTTCGCCACGCCCGACGCGGCGTAGGCCGCGACGGCGACCGGCGGCGTGATGTCGGCGATGACGCCGAAGTACAGGATGAAGAGGTGCGCCGCGAGGATGGGAATGCCGAACTCGGCGATGGCCGGTCCCAGCAACGAGACGAGGATGATGTAGGTGACCGTCGTCGGCATGCCCATGCCCAGGATGATGCTCGAGACGGCGGTGATGAACAACAGGATGACCAGCGAGCCGCCCGAGAGGTCCAGGATGAGTGCCGTGAGGTTCGGCCCGAGTCCCGTCGTGGCGATCACGCCCGGAATGATACCCGCTGCGGCGACCGCGATGACCACGGCCGTCGCCGTCCGCGCGCCGTTATCGAGCGACTTGAAGATGAACGTTCCGTACCGGAACAGGGCGTTGTCTGCAAGCGACTCCCGGTTTACTTTTGCCGAAACCATCTCCGCAGCCTCCGCGACGGTGTCGTTGTACCGCAGGAGGTCCGGATCGGTGTCGTACCGAACCAGCAGCACGACGAGACTCCCGGCGATCATGATCCACTCGAAGGAGCCGGCGACGCTCAAGAGCGGTGATCCGTCGTTCAGCCAGGCGAGTCCGCCCTGGAGGGCCGCAACCGCGGCGATAGCGCCGACGAGGTAACCCCGCGTCTCCTTCGTATACGCCGCCACGAGCGCGATGAGCGCCAGGATCGCCAGGATCGTGAACCAGGCCGATCGAGCGACGGACAGGCGCTCGACGATCAGGTAATAGAGCAACAGCACGATCGGGATGAGGTAGAACCACCCGTGCGTGAGGTGCGTGCGTATGTCGACGAGATCGAGCCCCTCGACGCCGCCGATACCGGCCCGCGAAGCCTCGAGGTGAACCATCACCCAGACGCCGAAGAAGAACACCACCGCCGGGACGGCCGCCGCGAGGATGACGTCGGCGTAGGGGGTCAGCGTGTACTCGACGATGAGGAACGCGGCGGCGCCCATGACGGGCGGGAGGATCTGCCCGCCCGACGAGGCCGACGCCTCCACGGCGCCCGAGAACGACGGTCGATACCCCGACTTCTTCATCAGTGGAATCGTGAACGCGCCGGTCGTCACGGTGTTCGCGATCGAGGACCCGGAGATCGTACCCATGAAGCCGGATGCCATAATCGATGCCTTCGCCGGACCACCTTTGCGCTTGCCCGTCACCGAATACGCGAGGTCGATGAGCCACTGCCCCGCGCCGGACATCTCCAGGAACGCGCCGAACAGGATGAAGATGTAGATGAACTGGACGGAGACGAGCACCGGCACGCCGAGAATCCCCTGGTCCGTGTACCAGAGGTTGCGGACGATGGTCGACCACGAGGCCTCGGTGGTCGACAGCACGGAGACGAACGGCGCGTCCAGCGGGATCAGGAACGCGTACTTCGCGTACACGACGAACGACCCGACGATCGTCATCAGGTACACCCCGAGGGCGCGACGGGTGGCTTCGAGGACGAGCAGGATCATCCCGACGGCGAGCAGGTACGCCCACGACGAGACGCCGAGAATCGGGAGCGCGTCGAGGAACCCGAGGAACGGATAGACTTCGCCGACCGTTCGGCCCGATTGCAGCCCCAGCGCCCGCATTCTCAGAATTTCGTCGAACTCCGTGAGATAGTAAATCGCCGCCAACAGCGCGAAGGCGATCAACACGAGGTCGAAGGGAGTTATCCGGCGCCTGTCGGGGTCGCTGAAGGCCCAGTGAAGGGCACGAGCTACCGCATCCGCGGCGGTGACGATCGGCGAATCCTCGTCGAACCGTTCCCGGATCCCGGCGTGGAGACGCCTGAGTCGCCGCGAGACGAGCCCGTCCCCTGTCGACGGTGGGAACAGGGCAAAGGCTATCACCACCCCGAAGACGACGTGGATGGCGTTGGCCTGCAGTTGCTGGAGAGCGATGAGTTCGATTTCACCGACCGTCGGGAGGGTGACCGCGATTTCGAACCCTTCGGCGGCGAGCCACACTTGATACAGCGAGAACGCGATGGCCACGACCGACACCGCGATGGCCGCGAGGCCCGAGAGCGATCGTTTGCGCTCGATCTCCTGGAGCAGCTCCTCGGTTTCTTCGTCGGTCAGTTCCTCTACCTCTTGATCAGCGTTCCGGTCCGGTTCTGAAGGGTCTGTATCGTCGCTCATAATCGGTTATATGGTCATTGTCGGAATACGTGGAACATCGGCGTCCTGCGAATCACCGTGATCCGAACGGTACTGGCGTTCGAGAGCTCCACGAGGTCGTAGGTCGTCCCGTCGACGGCCAACGTGTGATCCGCGATCCGGCCCGGCTTGACGTACAGTTCGGCGTACGACCGGTTGGGATCGAACACGAACCACCCGTTCCTGAGCGTGACGTTCTCGCGAGCCGGGAGTCCCCACCCGTACGACTTGAACCGCATCAGGGTGTTGTCGAGTCTCGTCCCGTCCACGGTGTATACGTCCTCGACGGGCGTCTTCTCGACGCTGTGGGTGTACGCGAGCGTCACGGTGGAGTCTTCATGGACGGGAACTGTCAAAAGCCGTTCGCCGGTATCGGCGTCCTCGACGACGAGAACACGCTCGGCCGAGGTTGCCGCTACCAGGCCGACGCTAACCACTGCGAGGGCGAGCGCGACCGCAACGAAACGGCGGGCCTCCATTCACGTACTACCCGAAGTACGCCTCGGCACCCTCGTGGAGGTCGATGGACATGCCGTCCTGGGCGCTCCCCTTCGAGATGAAGTCCGTTTTGATGGTGAGGCCGTCGAGATTGTCGAAGATCGCGGCGGTGACCTCCTCGACGGTCTCCGCTTCGAGGCCGGACCGCGTCGCGATCATCGCCTGTACGGAGACGGTTTCACGCTTGCTGCCGACGCCGCTGTAAGTTCCGCCCGGAATGGTGTCCTCGGCGTAGAAGGGCGCGGCGTCGAGGACCTTCTGTCGGTTGTCTCCCTTGATTTCGACGATTTCGGCGGCGTGCGTGTTTGCCAGGTCGGATATGGCACCGACCGGCCACCCGCCGACGACGAACGCCGCGTCGATGTCGCCGTTCTTTAGTTGGTCGGCTGCGGTCGAGAACCCGGCGTTCTGTTCGTCGTAGTCGGTAATGCCAAGCGCGTTCAGGATCTGGACGGCGTTGACCTGCGTACCCGACCCCAGGTCGCCGGTGTTGATCCGTTTGCCTTCGAGGTCCGCCGGCTTCGTAATGCCGGTGTCTTCCAGCGTAACGATGGTGATCGTTTCCGGGTACAGCGTCGCGACGCCCCGGAGGTTCTCGACTGCGTTACCCTTGAACGCGTCGATCCCCGTTCCGTTCTTCGCGAAATAGGCGACGTCGTTCTGGATGAGCGCGAAGTCGGCGTCCCCGCTCTTCAATGACCCGACGTTCTCGACGGATGCGCCCGTGGACTGGACCTGGAGTTTGAAATCGGAGTTCTCCTCGACGACCTGCTTGACCTCGTTCGAGAGTGGGAAATAGGTCCCGCCCGTTCCGCCGGCGTGCCACGAGAGGCGAGTTACATCGCCGTCACCGCCCCCAGTGAGATCGGCACACCCTGCAAGGGCAGTGATTCCGGCGAGTCCTGCGGCTGTGACGAAGTCGCGTCGGTTGGGGTTCCGCACCATGGTGCAAGTACTCACTCCCAAATACTAAAACGTATTGGAAATGGGTTAACTAAACACCGGAGCCACATATAAAAAGATTTATAAAACCTTTCGAAAAAGTAACCCCAATAACGGCGCTTGCTCCCTGTTACTAACGATTAATAACACCGAGATATGAATCGAGAACTCCATTCGTATCTGAAAGATAACTATCTGACTTTTTTGAGGTTTTCGTATTATATGGTTCGTAGAGGCCCCACCGGGGGATCGACGCTTCTCCGGCAAACACCTCCACGGATCCGGGATTTGCCCCCATATATATGTCAACTGATGGGTGAGGGCGTATCCCAATAGTTGGTCCACGTCGGACGGATCGACGGCCGGGCCCTGGACCGGTGGTTCGAGGGTCGAGTCGTTTCCGACGAGTCGGGCGTCTCGACGTTGCAAAAACGTCGAGAATCGGATCTCATCCGGACGGGAACCTGGACGGACGTGGTCCGGACGGCGACGAATGATGATCAGATCGACGTCAGGGCACGCTCTCGGACGGGGACGTTGCGGAAACTGCTTCCGGGTCCGCGTAGCGCGACCACAGCCAGAGCAAACTCGGCAACACGAGGATGCTCACGAGGAACGCCGTCACCAGCGCGAGGACGACGATACGCCCGAAGCTCTGGAGTTGGGCGCTCGGAACGAGGACGATCGTCGCGAACGCGCCAGCCGACGTGAGCGTACTCCCGAGGAGGGCTCCGCCAGTGCCGGTGACTGCGTCCTCGAGGGCGGCACTCGGCGATTTTCCGGCCCGCAATTCGTCCGCGAACCGGTCGCCGACGTGGATGGTGTAGTCGATCCCGAGGCCGATGACGAGACTGATCAACAGTGCCGTCAGGAGCGTGAGCGGGATGTCCAGCAGGTACATTCCTCCGATCACCATGCCGAGCACCAGCGCGATCGGAATCGCGACCATCACGCCGAGCGAGGCGCTGTCGTGGGTGAGTTTGAACACCGCCACCATGGCGACGAGGATCGCGATCAGTGCGATCACCATGGTCAGGAGAATCCCATCGACCAGCTCCTCGAGGATCGACTCGTTGACCGCGAGGCTTCCGGCGACGGTCACCTCCCGTCGGTTTCCGTCGCCGGCCATGGTCTCGGCGCCGGTGACAAGTTTCGGAACGACGTCCTCGGCCTCGGAATAGTCGGCGTCGAGCGAGAGCGTGACGAGGATCGATCGATACTCCCCGTCGGTCCGTTCGACGACCCGACTCGCCAGCTCCTCATCGGCGGCGTACAGTTGGTCGTACAGGGCCTTCAGGTTCGAGTCCGGAACTCCGTTCCCGTCAGTATCGCTTCGCTGGAAGGCTGCCGCGAAGGTCTCGTTCCGACTCGCAAGG
>JBLGCL010000026.1:0-20864 GCA_047617305.1 Natronomonas sp. | reverse complement strand
GTCAGGAACACCGTGATCCCGACGACGGTCGAGAGGACCGCGTCCCGCGCGGCCCGCCCGAACTCGAGGTCGCCGTAGAAGGCCGGCAGTTTGTCGATCACCAGCAGGAAGATGACCAGCACCAGCGTCTCGACGACCAGTTGCGTGAGCGCGAGGTCGGGCGCGCTGGCGAGGATGTAGAAGATCGCGACCATGAATCCGAGGATCGACAGCGTGAGGACGCCCGCGATGTGTGACGGCGCCCGGCCGACGGCGAAGGCGCCGACGCTCGCCAGCGCGAGGACGAGGACGACCGGGAGCGTGATCGTCGGCGAGGTCGCGAAGAGGAAGGTCACCACGACCGCCGCGGCGACGATCGCGAGCAGTGCCACGGTCGCCAGCCTGGACGATTCGTGGGTGAGGGTGTAGGCCCCGCCGATCGCCATCACGGCCGCCAGGACCGTCGCGAGGGCGAGTTCGATCCCTGCCCCGCCGACCGGCGAGGGGATCGCCACCCCGGCGGCCAGGTAGCCGCCGAGGGTCAGCGCGGCGAACGCGCCCGTGACCCACGTCGCGTACGTCCGGATCAACCCGGTCTGGACGAGGTCGACGACCCGGCGACTCAGCCCGTTCAGCCCGTCGACGACGCCGTCGTAGTAGTAGTTGGCCGTCGTCGGCCCCAGCGTGAGGAACCGCCGCAGACTGCGGTGTAACTCGTCGTAAAACTGGTACCCCACGACGCCGAGCGTGATCGTCACGATGCTCATCACGACCGCCGGCTTGAGTTCGGTCGGGAGCCCGACGTGCATGGCGTGGTGGCCGCCCGAGGCCTCGTAGGTCGACTGGACGATCGTGTCGACGGCGAGTTGCGGCGCGAGGCCGACGACCCCCGCGACGACGGCCAGCAGCGCCGGCGGTACCAGCATCGAGAGCGGCGGACGATGGACCTCGGTCTCCCGGATCGCGGCGGGTTTGTCCCCGAAGAACAACATGAGGAACTTGATCGAGTACATGAAGGTAAAGACGCTCCCGAAGACGGCCACGACCGGGAGGAGCCAGACGAGGAGTCCCGCACCCTCCTCGGCGGCGTGGACGGTCGCCTCGAAGAGCAGTTCCTTCGAGTAGAACCCGTTGAACGGCGGAACGCCGGCCATGCCTAACGCGGCGATCGCCGTCACGCCGGCCGTTATCGGGAGGTCCTCCCGGAGTCCGCCGAGGTCCCGGATGTCGCGGGTCCCCGCTTCGTGGGCGACGATGCCCGCCACGAGGAACAGCGCCGCCTTGAACAGGCCGTGGTTGAGGATGTGGAAGGCGCCGGTTTCCGCCCCCAGTTCCGAGGTGAACCCGAACCCGGCGATGATGAGGCCGAGGTGGCTCGCGGTCGAGTACGCGAGCAGTTCCTTGATGTCCGTCGCAGCGACCGCGAGGATCGCGGTGACGGTCATCGTGACCAGCCCCATCGCGACGAAGAGCAGGCTCCACTCGCCCGAGGTCAACAGAGGTCGGAACCGCCCGACCAGGTACACGCCGGCCTTGACCATCGTCGCGGCGTGCAGGAACGCCGAGACGGGCGTGGGCGCCTCCATCGCGTTCGGGAGCCAGATGTGCAGCGGGGCCTGGGCTGACTTGGCGGCCGCGCCGACGCCCAGCAACAGGAGGACGGGGACGAACAGGCCCATCTCCCGGAGCTGTCCCCGCATCGCTTCCGGCTCCTCGAGCATCGCCACGATGCTGTACGTCGCCTCCCCGCCGAAGACGTGGCCGGCCGCGATGTGCAGGATCACGAAGCCGACCAGCATGAACAGCCCGCCGGCGACCGTGATCAGGAACGCCTTCCGGGCGGCGTACTTCGAGGCCTCGTCGCGCTGGTAGTGGCCGATCAGCACGAACGACGAGAGGCTCGTCAGTTCCCAGAAGACGAACAGCGCGATCAGGTCGCCCGCGAACGCCACGCCCAGCATCGAGCCCATGAACACGAGCAGCGAGGCGTAGTACTTCGGCTGGAACGGTTCGCCGTGCATGTACCCGCCCGAGTACGCGAGGATGAGGACCCCGATCCCGCTCGCCAGGAACCCGATCAGGAGCGCGAGCCCGTCCACGTACAACCGCAGGGCCACGCCCAGCGACGGGATCCACTGGACGGTTACGAGACCCTCGGAACCCAGCAAGCTTGCGACCAGCAGGAACGACACCGCCGCGATCCCCGCCGCGACGTACGCGGTCCGTTCGCCGATCGCGCGATAGACGAACGGGATCGCGACGGCTCCCGCGAAGGGGAGAAATATGGCCACGAGTAACGACGTCGGATCAGGAGCCATCGGTGTTCGATACTGAGGGTTATGGCGGACTTAACCCTTCTCAAAACGGCCGCGGACTGGAGGAACCCCGAAAATCCTCGCCCGGTTTTCGCGCCCGCGGATCGACGGGCCCCGATCCATCGATCGTCGGATCCGTGGCAACCACGGTTTTATGTAATGCCTGCGTAACCGCCTACACGAATGAGCCGTCATGCGATCGGATTCTCGACGTCTCCGTCCCTCGATTTCCCCCAGCCGTTCGGGTGGTGGTTCGGCGAATGAGCAAGCAGGCCCAGCGGGAGGCGTCTCGACCGGCGGACGAGCTGACGAAGGGCGAGATCTTCGACGTCCTCCGCAACCAGCGCCGGCGATACGTGCTCCAGTATCTCAAGCGGATGGACGACCCCGTCGAACTCGGGGAGCTGGCGACGCAGGTCGCCGCCTGGGAGTACGACACGACGGTCGACGAGGTCAGTTCCGAGCAACGAAAGCGCGTGTACACGACCCTCCAGCAGACGCACCTCGACAAGATGGCCGAGGCGGGCATCGTCGAGTACGACGCCGACCGCGGCGTCATCCGTTCGACGGACCAGACCGCGGACCTCTCGATCTATCTGGAGATCGTCCCCGGCCGGGAGTTCCCCTGGCAGGAGTACTACCTCTCGCTCGGCGCGGTCAGCACCGCCCTCGTGACGGCGCTGTGGTTCGACGTCTATCCGCTGACGATGGTGTCGGACCTCGGCTGGGCGACCATGATCGCGTTCGTCCTGACCCTGTCGGCGATCTACCACGTCCACCGGCAGCGGGGAATGCGCCTGGACGCGGCGAACGACCGGGAGTGAGCGTCGCGACCCGCGCGAGCGACCGTCGGACTTCGCACCGCTTTTACCGTCCCCTCGTCGTACCTCCGGCATGAACAAGCTGCAGGAGTCGCTGCTCGGCGCCCCGATCGTCGAGAAGGACGGCTACCACTACTTCGTGCATCCGGTCAGCGACGGCGTCCCGACGCTCGATCCGGGGCTTCTCCGCGAGATCGTCATCAAGATCATCCGCAAGGTCGAACTCGAGTCGGTCGACAAGATCGTCACCCCGGCCGCGATGGGGATCCACATCTCGACGGCCGTCTCGCTGATGACCGACCTCCCCCTTGTCGTCATCCGCAAACGGAAATACGGGCTGGACGGCGAGACGCCGCTGTTCAAGCAAACAGGGTACTCCGAGAGCGAGATGTACATCAACGACGTCGAGCCGGGCGACAGCGTCCTCGTCCTCGACGACGTGCTCTCGACCGGCGGGACCCTCCGTGCGGTTCTGGACGCGTTGGGCGACATCGGCGCCGACGTTACCGACGCCTGCGTCGTCATCAAGAAGGTCGACGGGGAGAACGAAGTCGAGGCGGCCGGCTACGACGTGAAGACCCTGATCAACGTCGACGTCGTGGACGGCGAGGTCGTCATCGCCGATCCGACCGGCGACGACTGAGGGTCGGCCCGATCGACCGATCCTGGTCCCCGTTCCCGGTTCCCGATCGGGGACGATCCCACGCCCGTGAAGGGGGGTGATTCCCGGGTTGGGGGCAACCTTACGTTTGTCCAAGCCCCAGGGAAGGTATGACCGAATCACACGCGGACGAGGGCGACCGCTCGACGGCCGACGACCTCCCGGACACGGAGGACGAATGGCGGGAGCGACTCACTGACGAGGAGTACGAGGTCCTCCGCGAGCGGGGCACCGAAGCCAGGTTCTCCGGCGAACACGTCGACCGCGACGAGGACGGCGTCTACCGGTGTCGCGCCTGCGGCACCCTCCTGTTCGACGCGGAGACGAAGTACGATTCGGGCTGTGGCTGGCCCGCCTTCTACGCCGCGGAGGGCGACACCGTCGTTCGCCGCGAGGACACCCGGCACGGGATGCGGCGCGTCGAGGTGCTCTGTGCGAACTGCGACGGCCACCTCGGTCACGTCTTCCAGGACGGCCCGGAACCGACCGGCGAACGCTTCTGCATCAATTCGGTCGCGCTCGAGTTCGATCCCCGAGAGGGATAGCTCCCCGTCCGTTCGATCGGATTGCCCGCCCGGCCTCGGCCGGCCCGAGACGGCGTCCCGAAGCACAAGGCTTATTCCCGGCTCAGGTGCACCGGTGCGTTGTAATGGACGTCTCCCGGGGAACCGTTTTCGCCCTCGCAGGGGTCGCGTTGTTCGTCGCGACGATGACCGTCGGTGCGGTCACTGCACCCGATCGGACGATCGAAAACCGGGGGTTCCAATCGTCTCCGCCGGGAACTTCGGGGTCTCCGGGGACGGCCCAGTCCGACGGCAGCAGGCTGACTGGAACCGACCCGTCCGACACCGGAACGGACGGTTCGGGAACCCGAACGCTCGTCGGGATGCAGGGCACCTGGGAGGGACAAGGCAGCGTCTTCGCCCTCGACGGAGGGGACGAAACCTGGCGCTTCGGGGGCGTGAACGGTTATTTCGAGGTATTCCGCCTCGACAACGGGACCATCGCCGCGGCGTTCTCGAACAAGGGCGCGGAGGAGTGCGGGGCGTACGACGCGCCGTGTGCCCGCACTGGATTCCATCTCATCGACCCGACGGCGAAGGGCGGCCCGGAAATCGTCGCCGAGTACAGTTTCCCCGTTCGACGCCAGTTGAACCGCGAGGTCCACGCGGTCGACGCGACCGAGAACGGCTTCGTGTTCACCGACATGGACCGCGAGCGGATCGCCCTGGTCGAGAACGGCACGGTCGTCTGGGAGTGGCACGCCAGGTCGTTGTACGACGCTCCGCCGGACCCGACGAAACGCGACTGGCTCCACGTCAACGACGTCGACGTCATCGGCGACGGCCGATTCCTCGTCTCCGTGCGGAACGCGAACCAGATCGTGGTGGTCGAACGCGGGGCGGGCGTCGTCGAGGTCATCAACGAGGACCGCGACGAGGGTGACGACGGCTCCTGCACCCAGGGGGGCCAGCTGGCCGATTTCGACGACGACGGGGAGGTCAGATGTGGCGATCCCGACGTGATCAACCACCAGCACAACCCACAGTGGCTCGGTGACGGGGCGGTGCTCGTCGCCGACAGCGATAACGATCGCGTCGTCGAACTTCACCGCAACGAGACCACGGGAACGTGGGAGCCCGTCTGGGTCGTTCGCGAAACGAGCGGTATCGACCTCAACTGGCCCCGGGACGCCGATCGATTACCGAACGGGAACACGCTGATCACCGACTCGCTCGGCAAACGGATCGTGGAAGTCACGCCGAACGGGACGGCCGTCTGGAGCGTCCCGACCGACCGCATCCCCTACGAGGCCGACCGCCTCCCGTACGGCGAGGTCGTCGGTGGGGGCGGGGATGCCATCTCGGGAGCTCCCACGCCGACGTCCTCCCAGCGCTCTGACGAGGATGGGACGGTAACGGGCAACGCCCCGGAATCGACGGCCCCCGGTCAAGACGGCCCGGAACTGGCGCAACTCACCGCGTCGGATCCGGGGAACGTGGACGAAACCGGCAGCGACGTGCCGGTGCTCTCGCCGGCGGTCGCGGGGCTCCAGGGCGTGTCCCCGCTGGTGCCGTTCTGGTTCCGGGAACTCCACCTCGCACTCACCATCGTGTCGGTCGTTCTGGTTCTCTCCGGGGGCGCCGACCTCGTCTTGACGCGATATCGCAAGTGAGGGTGCCGTTTCGCGCGCGTGGTTTCCGGGCGTCGGGAGATTCGGGAGCGTTCTCCGGCACGAATCCCCAGGCGAGGCCTTCTCGAACCCGCTTCCGGGAGACTAGCCCCCAAGGTCGCCGAACGTGGCCCAGGGGTTGGGAACGTGGTCCGTTTGGGGAGTAGCTTCCGGGGACTCCGGTGGCTCGCTCGTCGATCGTCGCCCGCCGACTGAGGGAATACTTCTATACGGGTTCACCGGTTCCTACGGGTATGAGCGAGCCACACATCGTCGAGGCGGTCGACCCCGAGGACGCGTTCGGGGCCCTCTCGGACGGGACGCGAATCGAGATCCTCCGCGCCCTGTGGGACGCCGACGACCACGAGCTGGGTTTCTCCGCGTTACGGGAGGCCGTCGGGATGCGCGACTCCGGACAGTTCAACTACCACCTGGACAAACTCACGGATCGATTCATCGCCAAGACGGGAGACGGGTACCGGCTTCGACTGGCCGGGATCCAAACCGTCGGCGCGTTGCTCGCCGGCGCGTACACCATGGAGGGTTCGGTCGACCCGTTCGGGGTCGACGCTGCGTGTCCCTCCTGCGGGTCGTCGATGACGTTCCGGTACGAGGATGAGTGGGTCTCCATCGACTGCAACGAGTGTCCCGTCACGTCTGATTTCGGCGTCCCGCCGGGCGTGTTCGAGGGGTACACCGTCGACGAGTTCCCCGAGGTGGCGGAACGGTACGGCCGCACCCTCATTCGGGAAGTCGGGAACGGGTTCTGCCCCTTCTGCGAAGGCCGCGTTCGGCCGACGGTCGAATCGGCCAGCGACGCCGTCCCGTCTTCGTCCGAGGTCCCGGACCACCTCGAGAACGTGCCGTCGGTCGCGTACACGTGCGATCGCTGTGAAGAGACACTGACGGTCGACCTCGGGTTTTCCCTCCTCGAGCATCCGGCGGTCGTCTCGTTCTACTACGACCACGGCGTCGACGTCCGCGAGGGCTCGATCTGGCGGTTCGGCGCCCTCACGAACGAGCGATCCCGCATCCTCGACGACGATCCGTTCCGGGCGACCGTGGCCTACCCTGCCGACGACGAGCGACTGACGCTCACCGTGGACGACGAGTTGACCGTGCTCGACGTCGAGCGCACCGGCGAGTAGTCGGTCGCCGTCGGACGCCCCTGCTCTCGGCGTTATGGAGCCGTCGCCACTGGAGTCCGGTATCGAACGCCGGACTCGTTCTAGCGGTCCGAGTCGTCGAGCGGACAGGCCCCGTTCCAGTGTCCCTGGGCGAGTTTGTCGCAATCGTCGTCCACGAGGATTGCCAGCTCGTCCCCGAACCACGCCTCGGCGGTGGCGCAGTCGACCGTGTTCCGCCAGTCGTCCGTGACGTCGGTGAGGGCTTTCGCGGTCCACTCGCCGTCGTCGACCCGCGCGAATACCTCGTAGTTTCCCTTGGCCGTTCCCCAGCCACAGTCGGCGGACTCGCCGTAGATCCTGTCGTCGTCCTCTCCCTGGATTCGATGTGACGACTGGTGAACCACGTCCCCGTTCCGATCCACGCGGAGGTCGAAAGTGTGTCGGTCGGCGTCGTCGCTGAACGCCGTAAAACGGGCCAGGTGCATCGGTTCGTCGAACGCGGCACCGACGGCGTCGAGACACCCGGCAGTCGAGAGTACCGCCGAGGTTCCGAACGTGGAGAGGAGGGCACGGCGTCGCATGTCGCCATGCGACCACGCTTCGGTACATCCGTTCCGTTACGACCTGATCGGTCTCGTTGCTCCGCTCCTCGGTTTGGCGTCGTCAGTAAGTAGCGGGAGGTGGATTTGAACCCCGGTCGTTCCGCTACGCTCCACTCCCTGCTTCAAATCCACTCCGACGATATTTGTCGCTCGCAAAATTGCTCGCGACAAAATATAGCGGGAGGTGGATTTGAACCACCGATCTGCGGGTTATGAGCCCGCCGGAATCTCCTGGCTATCCCATCCCGCTATCTCGTCGTAATCCCCGAACGGTACTTAAGGACTGTGATTCAGGTGCCGTATGCGGATTCGTGCCGTCGTCGACTGGGTGATTCGCTACCGGTGGACGCGCCAGGTGACGAGGCTCTCCGCGACGTAGTTCACGACGAACGCCGTTCCGATCGCGATGAAGATCGGAAGCACTTTCCAGAGTTCCACGTCGAAGACGACGATCGACACCGGAAGTCGCCGGACGACGGTAAAGGTAACCAGCTGCACCGCGAGCCCTCCCGATCGAACGACGTTCGAGGTCAGGAGCCGTCGCCCGAGCGCGAGGCGCCCGGTCTGCCCCTCGTCGGCGAACGTCCAGTGCTCGTTGATGAAGAACATCAGGACGATGGCACACTCCGCGCCGACGAACTTCGCCAGGTCCGGGTGGACCGCGAGCCCCTCCTTCAGCGACAGGGTGACGAGGGTATCGAGCGTCGCGCCGACGGCCCCCACGGAGAGGAACTGGCCGAACCGGAGGCCCGACACCAGGGCGGTCAGGGAGGAGCGCTGGTCGTTACTCATCGGTGGGCTCCGGCGCTCGGTCGACCAACGGCGTCGGGTGCGAGGTGTGTTCGGCGATCGTTGCGTGGATGGGATCGTCGCGGAGCAACCGGGACCGGTGGCGCGCCGCGAGGAGGGCCACGCCCATCTCGACGACGGTGCTCACCGGCGAGACGGTCGACTCGGGTTTGTCCTCCCAGACGACCGGCACTTCGGCGACGCGGAACTCGAGGGCGGCCGCCATCGCCACGAGTTCGATGTCCCAGGCGAACCCCGGCTCGTAGAGGTGTTCCCGGACCGCCGTCCAGGCGTCGCGATGGATGGCCTTCGCTCCGCACTGGTAGTCGTACAGTTCGGCGTCCAGCAGTCGCCTGGCCAGCCAGGCGAACCCGTCGCCGAGGTACCGTCTCGCGATCGTCTGGTGTGACCGCACCTCGGCGTCGGGGTGGCGTCGCGATCCGACCGCGAGGTCGGACCGCCCCTCCCGTACGGGGTCGACGACCTCCGCGATCGACTCGGCTGGCGTGCTCCCGTCCGCGTCCGCGAAGGCCAGGACGTCGGTGTCCAGGGCCTCGAACCCCGCCGTGATGGCGGCGCCCTTCCCGCGCCGCTCCGGGACGGCGTTGACGGTCGCTGGAAGCGCCTTTAACGTCGATTCGACGCCCGGCTCCGGGGCGTCCAGTTCGATCCGGATCGTGTCCGGATCCAGGTGCTCGCGGAGCGCGCGGACGTACGACTCGAGCGTTGCCACGTCGGGCCGATACGCGGGAACGACGACGCCGACCGAATGCATCCGGGTAGAGAGGGACCACCGAGGGAGTAAAAGGATTCGAATCCCGTCGTCCGCGGAAACCCAAAGTGTAAAGCGGCGCGCACCGACAGATTCCGCTGATGGAATACGGGTTCCTGGTCCGGTGGATCGCGCTGTACGCCGGCCTCTGGATCGTCGCCCTCCCGCTCGCGGCGGCCCTGTTCCGGCGCTTCCCCGATCGCGGTGCCGGGCTGGCCATCCCCGTGGTGCTCTCGACCCTGGGGATTTCCGGCTACTGGATCGGCCGGATCGTGTTTGGCCTTCCGACCGCTCTCGCGGGCGTCGTCCTCCTGGGGCTCCTCTCGGCGGTCGCCCTCTACCGTGACGTCGAGGTGGACTGGCGACGGGCGACGGAACCGATGACCGTCTTCGCCGTCGCGTTCGTTCTCATGCTCGCGATCCGTGTGGTCGACCCCGGTGCGTTTCCCGGCGGCGGGGAGAAGTTCCTCGACCTCGGCCTCCTCAGTTCGCTGGTCCGGGGGAACTCGCTCCCGCCCCAGGACATGTGGTTCGCCGGGGAGCCGATCAACTACTACTACGGCGGGCACATGATCGCCGCGCTGCTGGCCGAACTCACCGCGACGCCGCCGGAGTACGCGTACAACCTCGCGCTGCCCGGGTTTTACGCCACGCTCGTCACCGCCGCCTACAGCGTCGGTGGCGCCGTCGCGGCCCAGTTCGACCGATCCCCGACCGTGGGGAGTGCGTTCGCGGCCTTCTTCGTCGGGTTCGCGAGCAACATTTCAACCCCGCTCCGGGTCCTCGCGTGGCTCCTCCCCGGCGGGACGACCGTGGCCGAAACCCTGGGGTTCGCCACCGGCCGTTTCGGAGGGGAGTCGCTCGTGTACGGGCTGGACCGGTTCAGCTACTGGACCGCCAGCGGCGGCATGGTCGGCGGCATCAACGAGTTCCCGCTCTTCGCGTTCCTCAACGGGGACCTCCACGCGCACATGATGAGCACGCCCCTCCTGCTGCTCGTCGTGGGGCTCCTCCTTGGATACTGGCAAACGCCCCCGGCCTCGCGCCGTCGGCGGCTGCTCCTCCTCGGTACGGTTTCGGTCGTCGGCGGCTTGCTGGCCGTGGTCAACACCTGGTCGTTCCCGACCGTCGGGGGGCTGACCTGGCTGACGCTGACGTTCGCTCCGGGGCACCCGACCGACCTGCTTCCCGCCTCGCTTCGTGCCCGTCTCGATCGCGAGGCTGGCCACTGGTTCGACCGGGAACTCGATCGGACGCTCGCGGCGTTCGGCGTCGCGGCGGTCGTGGCCGCGGTTGCGGCCCTCGTCGTCGCGCCGTTTTTCGCCTCGATGGTCTTCGGCGGTGGTGGGAACCGACACCTGGCCGTCCTCCCCGAGCGGGCCGGGTTCGCCGGCCTCCTCCTGGTCCACGGGGCCTTCCTCGCGATCGCGGTGGTGTACCTCCTCCGTCGGACGGGAGTCCCCGATCGTCCCATCCGGGTGGCCGTCCTCGTCGTCACGATGGTGGTGGTCGCGGCCATGACGAACGTGGCGGTGCTCGCGGTCGTCGTGCCGTTGCTCCTGCTCGCGTGGATCGTGGGCCGGGCCCGCGACGAGGCCGGGTTCGAGGTCGTCCTCTTCGTCGCCGCGACGGGACTCGTCGTCCTCGTCGAGTTCCTGTACGTGCAGGAACAGGCCGGCCCCGGCCGGATGAACACGGTCTTCAAGACGTACATGCAGATCTGGGTCCTCCTGGCCACGGCCGCCGGCGCGATGGTCGCCGACGTGTCCCGGTTCGGGGGGACGGCGGCCGACTTCGCGGCGGACGCGAGACGGGGGATCGAGTGGCTGCGGAGCGGTCGCCCACGGACGGCGTCGGACGGCGGATCGTCGGAGATTCCGCCGGTTCGACTCGTCCTCGAGTCACGGTTCGTCAGCCTGGACAACGTCGGGGCGATCCTGGCGGCCGTGCTCGTCGTTTCGCTGTCGATCTACGGCGGACTCGCGCTGAAGTCCCACTTCGAGACGGGGCGAACCGATCGGACCCTCGACGCGACCGCGTTCGTCGAGGAACGTCACCCCGGTGAGGCCGCGGCAATCGCGTGGATCGACGACCTGGAGGGCCAACCGACGCTCGTCACGGCCCCGGGCACCAACATCTATCAGTGGCGGAACGCGCCGTCGAGCCTGACGGGGGTACCGACGGTCGCCGGCTGGGTCCACGAGGTCGGGTATCGCGGCGGCGAGGCCTACTGGCAGCGCGCCGAGCACGTCGACGCCATCTTCACCGGGCCACGCGAGCGTCAGGTCCGGCTACTGAAGCGGTACGACGTCCAGTACGTCTACGTCGGGCCGGTCGAACGCGACCGGTACGGGATGGACCTCGACGTCGACGAGATTCCGGGCGTGACGCCCGTGGAGGCGGAGGGCGCCGTGACGATATACCGCGTCGATCGGTCGAAGCTCCCGGAGTAACCGGGGACGGCGGGATCCGCGAACGCGAAAACAGGCCCGAACGATCAGACGGCGAGGTCGCCCTTCGCCTTGATGACCTCGAGGTCCTCGGCGTCGATCCGGTCGACGTCGAGGTGGTGCGGAATGTAATCGCGCTTGTCGAAGGTCTCCCGTTCGTCCTCGGTACCGATCACGCACCACAGCTGGACCTCGTCGGGGCCGTGCCAGTCCCCGTTGCGAGTCACCGAGAAACAGATCTGCTCCTCGCCGTCGTACTCGATGATCGCTTCCTTCCGGATTCCCGCGTCCCCCGAGACGATCAGGCGCTTCATGCGCGCCTTTTTGGCAGGTAATCCAATTAAGACCTTCGGAGCCCCCGTCCGGTTGCAGTAGCGGGTGCGCATCGGTTCCCTGGCGATTCCGCTCGCCAGGCCGAGATCCCGCGAAGCCGGCCGGAAACCGAACCAAACGGGTTTTAAACGCCCATGTCCAAACGGCCGGTAAGGTAGATATCTATGCAGATGCCACGCCGCTTCAATACGTATTGTCCACACTGCGACGAGCACCAGGAGCACGAGGTCGAGAAGGTTCGGACCGGTCGGACCTCCGGCATGAAGTGGGACCAGCGCAAGCAGCGCGCCGGTGAAAAGGGAATCGGGAACCGCGGCCGGTTCTCGAAGGTGCCCGGTGGCGACAAGCCCACGAAGAAAACCAACCTCAAGTACCGCTGCACGGAGTGCGGCAAGGCCCACCTCCGCGAAGGGTGGCGCGCCGGCCGGCTCGAGTTACAGGAGTGAGACCCATGCCCGGAAACTTCTTCACCGTCGAGTGTCCCGACTGTGAGAACGAACAGATCGTCTTCGAGAAGGCCGCGTCCGACGTCGCGTGTGCGGTGTGCGGCCACACGATCGCGCGACCGACGGGAGGCAAGGCCGACATCGAGGGCGAGGTCCTCGAGACCGTCGAGGCACGATGAAGTTCAGCGGCTGGCCCGACAACGGCGAACTCGTCGTCGGCAAGATCGACGAGATCGAGGACTTCGGCGTCTTCGTCGACCTCCAGGAGTACGAGGACAAGCGCGGACTCGTCCACATCAGCGAGGTCGCCAGCGGGTGGATCAAGAACATCCGCGACCACGTCGCCGAGGGCCAGACCGTCGTCGCGAAAGTGCTGGACGTCGACCGCGACGCCCAGCAGATCGACCTGTCGCTGAAGGACGTCAACGACCACCAGCGCAAGGAGACGATCCAGCGCTGGAAGAACGAACAGAAGGCCGACAACTGGATGCTCCAGGCCTTCGGCGAGGACGTCTCCGACGAGAAGTACGGCGGCGTCGCCAACGAGTTGCTGGCCGAGTTCGGCAGCCTGTACGACGGGTTCGAGGCGGCCGCCATCCACGGCGCCGAGGCCCTCGAGGAAACCGACCTGACCGACGAGGAGATCGAGAAGGTCGTCGAGGCGGCCCGCGAGAACGTCTCGGTTCCGTACGTCAACGTCACCGGGTACGTCGACCTCGAGAGCCCGAACCCCGACGGCATTGACGACGTCAAGGCGGCGTTGAAGGCCGCCGAGGGCGACGGCGACATCCCCGACGAGGTCGACCTCGAGGTCACCTACGTGGGCGCGCCCGAATACCGGATTCGCGTCCAGGCACCGACCTACAAGACCGCCGAGAGCCAACTCGAGGCCTGCGCCGAGCGGGCCAGCGAGGCCATCGAAGCCCGTGGTGGGACGGGTACGTTCCACCGCAAACGTCATTCCGAAGACGAATAGATGCGCTCCGACGTCCGGGTCTGTGTGAACTGGAAATCCGAACACGACCGCCCCCGCTATACCCTTTCTTCGACCTGTCCGGAGTGCGGCGCCGAGGCGGTAAACAGCGCGCCGGCCCCGTTCGATCCGGCGGATCCCTACGGCGAGTACCGCCGCGCACTTAAGCGTCGGGCACGCGAATAGGCCGTATGGACGAGATCGACATCGAGGTCGTCGACGAGGCGGATCCGGATCGGCCGGTTCTGGTCGAGGGCCTCCCGGGCGTCGGCCACGTCGGCAAACTCGCCGCCGACCACCTGATCGAGGAACTCGACGGCACCCTGGTCCGGCGGGTCTACTCCGAACACTTCCCCCCGCAGGTCGACATCGACGAGGCGGGCGTCGCCGAGTTGACCGCCGCGGAGTTCTACGCGGTCGAGACCGAGGGGCGCGACCTCCTCGTGCTCGCCGGGAACCACCAGGCACAGAGCAACCACGGCCACTACCGACTCACGAACGCGTTCCTCGACGTCGCCGAGGACTTCGCCGTCGAGTCCGTCTACGCCCTCGGCGGCGTCCCCACCGGGGAACTCATCGAGGAGTACGACGTCCTCGGCGCGGCGACCGACGCGTCGACGGTGGAGCGACTCGAGGACGTCGGCGTGGAATTTCGCGAGGACGAACCGGCGGGCGGCATCGTCGGCGTGAGTGGCCTGTTGCTTGGGCTCGGGGACCGTCGCGACCTCTCTGCGGCCTGCCTGATGGGCGAAACCAGCGGCTACCTCGTCGACCCGATGAGCGCCAGGGCGGTGCTGGAGGTGCTTACCGAGGTGCTCGAATTCGAGGTCGGCTACGGGTCCCTGGAGGATCGGGCGGAGGAAATGGAGGAGGTCATCAACAAGATTCAGGAAATGGAGTCCCAGCAGTCCACGGACGTCCCGAGCGACGACGACCTCCGGTACATCGGCTGAGGCCCGGGCCACCGCGCTGCGGCCGCCGCCCGATCGACGGGACTAGGCGTGACGTTCTTGATAATCGATCACATACGGACCGCCGTGTTTCCGGACTGGTCCACGACCTGGCTGGTCGCCGGCCTCCTGCTCGGCGGCGCGTTCTCGATCCTCGTCGGGGCGGCGTTCGTCGCCGGAGAGCGCCTCTTCCCCGACGAAGCGGAAGCGCCGCGGGAAAACGAACGGACCAGTGGCGAAGTCAGGCGACGGGCCGAAATCCGGGGATACCTCGACGCGATCGGCGAGGTCTACGCGGAGGACCGTCCCGTCGCCGGGGCCCCTGTCGCGTTTTACCTACCGGAGCGCGACGTCGCGATCACGTTCGACGTCGGGGCGTATTTCCGGCTCCGGCGGACGGAGACGGTCGCCATACTCTACGAACACGAGATGCCGGTCCACCACCTCGCGGTGCGACTCCCGTTCGACGTGCCCGACGCCGCTCCGTCCCCGGCGAACGCCTCGAACGAGTCGATCCGGGCGGCGTTCGACGCCCTCGACCTCCCGGTGGGCGTGGACCGGGACCGGGTCGAGGCCGCGTATCGGGATCGGATCAAGGAGAGCCATCCCGATCACGGCGGGGACGAGGCGGAGTTCCGGCAGGTCAGGGAGGCCTACGCGATCGCGAAGGAACACGCCGAGCACGCCGATTCCCGAGGCGGTTCCGCGCCGTGAGTCGGAGGGTACGCCGGCCGATCAGAAGAGATCCTCGAGTTCGTCGTTCTGGAAGGCCTCGGCGGGATCTTCGCGGGGCGCCGTGTCCTGCTGTTCCCGTGCTTCCCGTGCCCGCTCCATGAACTCGTCGACCCGACGGGAGCGCTCGACGCCCGAGAGCAACACCAGCGCGGCCAGTTTGTCGGTTTCGAGCGGGAAGTCCCCGCCGCGGACCTGCAGGCTGCCGGTTTCCTCCTCTATCATTCGCCGCGCGCGCTCGACGCCCTTGCGCGGGATGCGTTCGGGATCGCCCACGATCACCAGGAGGGCCGCGTCGGCCTGTACCGCGTCCGGGAGGCTCGTCCCGGTCAACAGCGCGTTGCGGGCGAGACTCGTGACGATGTTGATGTTCTCGGCCGGATCCTCGCTCGCCACGGCGCTCGCGTAGCCCAGGGACGCGATGCCGCCCTCCTGGAGCGTGTTGATGACCTCGCTCGCGTCGACGACGCTCTCGGCGACGCCCTCGATCACCTCGCCGGAGGCAAGGAGGGTTCCGATCCGGCGGGCGATCTCCTCGTTGATCGATCCGAAGGCCTCCTCGATCGACTCGTCGGCGTCGTGCCACGCGTCGTTGTCGATCAGGAGCGTCGCGTCGGTCTCCCGGACGAGCGTCTTCAGGGAGCGCCCGGCGTTGATCTGGTAGATCGACCCTTCGCTCCGACCCGGCAGGATTCCTAACCCGTAGACCGGAATGTCGTAGACTCGGCTGAGCTCCTTCGCGAGGACTGGTGCCCCGCCCGACCCGGTCCCGCCGCCGAGTCCGGCGACGATCACGATTGCTTCGGTCTCGGCGACCACGCGACCGTCGAGGGCGTCGGTCACTTCCGTCACGTCCGACTGCATGATCTCGGCCCCGAGTTCGTTGTCGCCGCCGACGCCGTGCCCCTTCACGCGGTCGCGTCCGACGAGGACCGTCTCGATGTCCAGCGACTGGAGGTCGGCCTTCGCGGTGTTGACCGCGACTGCGCTCATGATCGCGTCGAAGCCCATGTCGAGGTCGAACTCGGCGAGGGCCTGGCTGATGCGACCCCCGGCCTGTCCGACGCCGATCAGGACGGCTTTCATGGCCGACACATTGGGTGGCTGGTCCTTGACGGTTCCGCCGGTGTTTTTGAACGATCGCGGGACGACGGTCGACGATGGTCCGGACCTCCGACGCCCCGATCCCGCCGTGTGGCTGCCGACACCACCTCGAGTCCGACCGGTTGTGGGTGGATGCGACCGACTGTCCCGGAAACGGCACGATCGGCCGGCACCGGAACTGTCGCGCGGCCCTGATCCGTGCGCTCGACGGTCGCTGCGTCGACGCCGTCCTGATCACGGCCGGGGCGGTGGAACGGATCTACGCCGGCGGGCAGGTCGCCCTCCTGGCTGCCGCCGGGCGCTTCGCCGCCGCAATCGAGGATCGCGACCGGGTCCTCGCTCGACGCGCCCGTCGACGTCCCGTCGAGGTGGCACGGGCGGTGACGGCTCGCGGCGATCGGTACGCGGGGGTCGTCGCCGGATCCGGCCTGGCGCTGGTCGCCGAGCACGTCGGTCGACGACGTCCCTCCCGGGGCGGACGGCGCGTTTCCCCGACGGATCTTTATTTATCGCTCCCGCTCTACCGGACGTCAATGACGTTACCAATCGATCCCGAACGGCTCACGGACGAGGACATCGGCGAGAAGCGAGCCACCCTGGAGATGGACCACGAGGACGCCATCGAACACGTCCGCGAGGTCTTCACCGACGCCGGGTTCGGGGTTCCGGTCGAGTTCTCGGTCTCCGACCTGCTCAACGAGAAGGTGGACGCCGATCGCGATCCCTACTACGTCCTCGGGGCGTGCAACCCCGACGTGGCCGATCGGGCGCTCGACTCGTGTCACGAACTCGGCGGTCTCATGCCCTGCAACGTCATCGTCTGGGAGGAGGAGCCGGGCGTCCAGACCGTCTATCACGTTTCGATCATGCGGATCGCCCGTCTGCTGGGTCTGGCGCCCGACGACGAGGAGTGGGCCGACGTGATCGCCACGACCGGCGAGATCGTCGACGAGGCGTACGGGAACCTTTAGTTCCCGTTCGACCCACAGGCTCCGGACTGCGAGCTATTTTTCGGCGACGATCACGAGCCGTTCCGCGTCGGTGTCGTAGGGCGCTCCCTCCATGTCCCCGTAGGCCGAGACGTCGCTGAAGCCGACGCAGTGCAGCAGTTCCGAGAGTTCGTAGGCGGAATACAGGCGGTGGGAGACGGTGAACTCCCGCACCTCGCCGTCGACGACCAGGTGCCACCGACTGGTCATCCAGCTCCAGTCGTCGGTCACCTCGCGGTGCTCGAGGATGTACGCCCCGTCCCGTTCCTCCCACGATCGTTCCTCGAACTTGCGGGCCATGACCTCCTTCCCGGCGAGGCTCATTACCAGCGTCCCGTCGGGCTTCAGGGACTCGTAGAAGTTGCGGGCCGTCCGCTCGTCGTCCTCCCGGTCCTCGAAATAGCCGAACGAGGTGTACAGGTTGAGCACCGCGTCGAACGTTTCGTCCCGGCGAAACGACCGCATGTCCTCGTGGACGAACTCCACGTCGACGCCCGCGTCTTCCGCGTGCGCTCGTGCCGACTCGAGGTACGTGTCCGTCGCGTCCACGGCCGTCACTCGAAAGCCACGCTTCGCCAGCGAAACGGCGTGGCGTCCGACGCCACAGGGGACGTCGAGGACTCGGCCCCTCGACTCGACGTCGGCCAGATCGAGCAGTCGATCGACCTCTGCCGGCGCTTCCTCGTGTTTCTCGGGCGGGAACATGAAGTCCCTGAACGCAGCCCAGAACTCCGGGTTCTCGTGCCAGACCGGGGTGTCGTCCATGTAACAGTTTCGCGTTTCCTCCGACGTAGGCGTGCCGGTGGTGCAGATCGATCGTTCGACGTCGACGTCGGCGGCGGTCACACGATCGAGAGCGGTCCGGAGATCAGCCGAAGTCGACCAGGCGCGACTGCAGCCCGGCGATCATCTCGGACTTGCGGCGAAGTCGGGCGAGCGGGAGCGGGAGTTGCGGGGCGATGGCGCGCAGCGCCTCGTGGAACGACTCGGCCTCCCCGTGTTCGCCGGCGACGTCCTGGTCCTCGCCCGACAGGGATTCGGGGGCCCCGTCGAAGGCGTTGCGGACCGACTCGCGGACCTGCCAGACCCCGACCGGGGCCCAGTAGTCGTCGGTGACCTCCCGGAGGACGAGACATTTCGCCTGCCGGCCGCGATCGACGAGGTGTTCGAGGACGCCCAGCCTGGCGGCGTAGTAGGCGCCCGCGGTCTCGTCGACGTAGCCGGTTCGGCCCTCGTAGCCCTCGTGGGCGCTGGCGAGGAAATAATCGGACGCCACGGGGTTCCAGACGCTCTGGGGGCCCTTCATCTCGACCAGTTCGAACTCCCACTGGCCGGGAGCGAGGATGATCCAGTACCGGTTGCCGAGGTATTCGTTGTACCAGACCGTCGTCTCGTCGACGCTCTGCGCGTTCCGGATCCGCCCCCGGAGGTACGTCCCCACAGTGTCGTCCACCGCGGTGATCGACCACCGGGTGGGAACGAGTCGGCGCTGGTCGCCACGTCCGAGCGCGCCAGCGGAGAGGATGCGGTTGATCTCGTAGACGTCGAACCCGCGGCGGTAGAGGTAGGTCATCGCCCCTTCGGCCCGCCAGTCGTCGTCCTCGAGGGTCTTCTCGACCGGCTGCGGGACGTAGGGGTTCTCCGTGAGGTCGACCGAGTCGGCCCTGGCGTTCGGGCCGACCGGCGTCGCGACGCCGGCGCCCACGTCAACGTCGAAGGTCGGCGTCTCGGAGAGGCCGATCTCGACGTCGACCGGCCGGTCCGCGATGGCGACCTCGCGCTGGACGCCGACGAACCCGTCCCAGACGTCGTTGACGTTTACGGCGGCCCGTCGCCGCGAGTTGAGCAGGTTGGTGCGGCGCTGGAACACGTCGTCGATGGAGAACCCGCGCCGGTACCAGTCGCCGTCGGTGACGAAGTCCTCCGGATCTTCGTCGGCCCCGACCGGCGAGAGCAGGCCCGTCGAGACGTTCGGGTAGTTCGACCGCCCGACGAAGATCGACGGCGCGCTGCTCCCGACCAGGGTGTCGCCCTGCAGGGTTCGCTCGAAGCGCTCCTTCACGTCATCCAGGTAGTCGGTGACCTCGTAGGACTTCTCCCGGGCGAGGCGGCGGCGTTCGGCCTCCTCGTCGGTCTCGAGCCCGTCGACGAAGTCCTCGAGATCCATTCGTCGGACGTACGATCCTCACCGACATGAATCTTGTATTCGTGACCGCAGGCCGTCGGACTCCGCCCGCCGCCCACCGTGGCCGACGGCGTTACCACTCGCAAACTACTCGGAAAACGGCGGACGTGGGAACGTCGTATCCCCGGAGTTAGCCGTGGATACCCATCGCCTCGATCTGCTCCTGGTAGCGGTTGCGGATGGTGACCTCGGTCACCTGGGCGACGTCCGCGACCTCGCGCTGGGTCTTCTTCTCGTTACAGAGCAGGGACGCGGCGTAGATGGCCGCGGCGGCGTAGCCGGTGGGGGACTTCCCGGAGAGGAGGCCCTTCTCGGCGGTCGTTTCGATAATCTCGTTGGCTTTCGTCTGGACTTCTTCACTGAGATCGAGTTCGGAGCAAAAACGGGGGACGTACTTCTTCGGATCGACTGGTTTCATCTCGAGACCGAGTTCCTGGGAGATGTAGCGATAGGTTCGGCCGATCTCCTTTCGTTCGACGCGCGATACCTCCGAGATTTCCTCGAGGCTTCGCGGGATGCCCTCCTTGCGACAGGCCGCGTACAGCGCGCTCGTGGCGACCCCTTCGATCGACCGGCCGCGGATGAGGTCCTCGTTGAGTGCGCGCCGGTAGATGACGCTCGCAACCTCCCGGACGGATCGCGGAACGCCCAGCGCGCTCGCCATCCGGTCGATTTCGGAGAGTGCGAACTGGAGATTGCGTTCGCCGGCGTCCTTCGTGCGGATTCGTTCCTGCCATTTTCGCAACCGGTGCATCTGGCTGCGTTTCTTCGAGGAGATAGAGCGCCCGTAGGCGTCCTTGTCCTTCCAGTCGATGGTCGTCGTGAGCCCCTTGTCGTGCATCGTCTGGGTCGTCGGAGCCCCGACGCGGGATTTCTCCTGGCGTTCCTGGTGGTTGAAGGCGCGCCATTCCGGGCCGGGGTCGATCTTTTCCTCCTCCACGACGAGGCCACAGTCGTCGCAGACGAGTTCGCCCCGGTCGGAGCTTTTCACGAGGTTATCGGAGCCACATTCGGGACACTCGCGTACGCCCTCCGTCTCCTCGCTTTGCTCCTCCCGTTCTGGTTCGCGCTCCCGCTGGCGGGTGGACCGTGTCATCGCACTTTTATAGTAGCAGGATCGATGGTCTTAAACCCTTGGTCTATATTCCGTTGTTGGAAATAGTCAGAACGGCCCCCGTCCCGGGAAATCGGGATACTGCGTCGGGAGTCGGTAAATTTCACTTTCGACGATGGCAAAAGGCTTTAGTCAGGATTGCCCAGGCATATACGATGCCGGTCATCGAGTGCGATCCCGAAGCGGCCCGCGAGACGCTCCGCGCGGCTGGCGTGGACGTCTCCGAGGGGAACACTGAACACGAGCGCTGGCGCGCGACGCGCGGCGGTGCGACGGCGATCGCCTACGAGGACAAGGTGGTGATCCAGGGCGATCGGCCCCGGGACATCGAGGCGCTCCTGCGCGAGAA
>JBLGCL010000025.1:0-21138 GCA_047617305.1 Natronomonas sp. | reverse complement strand
GTACGAGTTCGCTGAACCGCTCGAGACGGAAGCGACGGCCGCGTTCGCCGGCGACCTGATCGATACCGAATCCGAAGGGGGTGAAGCCGATGACTAATGGAGACGACGTCGATTTCGGCGAAACGCTCGTCGAAACCGAAGGACTCACGAAACACTTCAGCCAGAACAGTGGTTTCCTCGACAGCCTGTTTCCGGACCCACCGGTCAGGGCCGTCGACGACGTGACCCTGAAGATCAAGAAGGGAGAAACCCTCGGGCTCGTCGGCGAGTCCGGCTGTGGGAAGTCCACGCTCGCCCGGACTATCCTCCAGTTGCTCGAGCCGACCGACGGAGCGGTGTATTTCAAGGGCAACAATCTCGCGGAGATGCCGGACGAGGAGTTGCGCAAACAGCGCAAGGAGATGCAGATGATCTTCCAGGACCCGCAGTCCTCGCTGGACCCGCGGATGAAGGTCGGTCCCATCGTCGAGGAGCCCATGGAGGCCCACGGCCTCTACGAGGGCGAGCGCGAGGAGCGGGTCCGGGAACTGCTGGAGAAGGTCGGGCTGGACCCCCAGCACTACAACCGGTATCCCCACCAGTTCTCCGGCGGCCAGCGCCAGCGGATCAACCTGGCGCGGGCGCTGTCGGTCAACCCCGACTTCGTCGTCTGTGACGAGCCGGTGACGGCACTGGACGTCTCGATCCAGGCACAGGTCCTGAACACGATGAACGAACTCCAGGACGAGTTCGGCCTGACGTACCTGTTCATCGCCCACGACCTCTCCGTCATCCGGCACATCTCCGACCGCGTGGCCGTGATGTATCTCGGACACGTCGTCGAAGTGGCGGACAAGGAGGAACTGTTCGAGAACCCGAGCCACCCGTACACGGAGTCGCTCCTGAAGGCCATTCCGGCCCCCGACCCGCGTGCCGGTGGTCGGGAGGCGATCCTCAAGGGCGACGTTCCGAGCCCGATCGACCCGCCATCGGGCTGCCGGTTCCGGACCCGCTGTCCGCACCTCATCGCGCCGGACCAGTACGACATGGACGCCGAGATGTGGACCCGGGTGCGACACTTCATGCGACAGGTCGACCGTCGGACCTTCGAGGACACCGACGAAGCGTCGCTCCGGGATCGGTTCTTCCCGGACAGGCAGCCGACCGGCGAGGTCGGTGACATCGTCGACGAGGCCATGGCGGTCATTAGCGATCCGGAGGTGCCGGACTGGGATCGCGCCGAGGAACTGTTGGTCGAGTCCTTCGCCGAGGAGTCCATCTGTGCACAGGAACTGCCGGTGTATGAAGTCGAGTCGGAGTACACCGACGGGCGTCACCTCGCCGCCTGTCACCTCCACAAGGGCGGCGAGGAACTAGTGGCCGCCGACACCACGGACGTCGAGGCCGAGGCGGACGACTAACCCGATCGCATCCCCAGGGTTCGCTTCCCGGACCCGACGACGTGGCGGATCGTTTTCTCGAACGCGTCGCGTGATAACCGAGAGCCGGTCCGACGGTCACCGGAGTTCGATCTCGACGCTCTCCCGTGGCTGGGGATCTTTCGTCGCGACGAACGCCGAGATTTCGTGGACGCCCCGGTCCGGGAGCACGTATTCGGTACGCTCGCCGTCCCGGCCGGTTCGTTTGAACCGGCCGCTCCACTCCCGCTCGATTCGCAGGACGTCGCTGCCTTCCAGGGAGAACTCCCCGGCCGTCTCGCCGGCGTAGGTCGGCTCGTCGCTTGCCCCGAGTTCGCCGTCGACCTCCCAGCCCCAGAGTCGGCGGGAGGGCGTCCGGACGGTGACAGGGACCGGGAGCCGGTTCTTGATCTCCACCGTGAACGGGACCGGATCGCCGACCGAGAACTCGCGATCGGGGACCGAGACGGAGACCGTGATGGCCCGCTGGGCCACCCACTGTGGCACGAACCGGCCGAGCAACTCGGTGAGTTCGTTCTCGGTGTGGTCGAACCCGAACCGGTCACGATCCTCTGACCGGTCCGACCAGTCGGACGGCGATCGCGACATTACGCGGCCGTTAGCTGTCCAGCGGTATCTCTCTGTCGGTCGTTCTCGGCCGGGTCGCTCGATCCGCTCCGGATACCCGCCGTCTCAGAACCGCGCCCAGCCCCCGGTGTCCAGCCAGTGGTGTGCCACCACGATGGCGTGATCGGCGTGGAGCGGTTCGGGGCCGAGTCGCAGGCGGCGCTCCGCGAGATCCGCCAGCAGGCCGGCCTCCGGCGCGGCGAAGTCGTGGTGGTCCGAAAGGACGAAAACGGGGTCCGTGAGTGGTTCGACGTCGCCGGCCGGATCGCCGTCCTCGTGGAGTTGGACGAGCGGTCCCTCGTCGGCGGCCGTCTCCAGGGTGGCCGCGACATCTCTCCTGGCGATCGACACGCCCGGCGATACCTCGTACGGGCGAGGGCCGATCGCCTCCTCGCGGTCCTCGAGCGCGCCGCGGATTAGCGCCGCCGTCGAGCGTTCGTCCGGGTTGAGTCGCCTGAGGTCGCTTCCTTCGAAGATCACGGTGTACTCGTCGTTCAGGACGAGGTGGACCCGCACGTCCTCGCGGAGGGCGTGCGAGAGGAAGAACGCCGAGTTGACACACCGGCAGAGCACGTCGAGCCGCCCGGCGCCACCGGGGAGGTCGTCGAGCGAGAAGTCGGGCGTCGTGGGCGCGTCGTGGCCGATGACGACGAACTGTCGCATGGGTCGTCCGTCGGCTGGAAGGGAGATATGACCGACGATTCGACCCCGACTTCCGCGCCGTCCTAGTGTCCGATTTATGAGTCGCCTTCCGTCGCGTATCCCACGGCTAGGATGTGTTCCGAGGCGTCGACGACGGCCGGATCCTCGCGGAGCTTCGGGTCCGTGACGACCTCGCGAATCGTTTCCACGGCGTCCTCGGACGCCTCGGAGAGCGAGTCCCCGAAATTCGAGGCGACGCCTTCGAGTCCGACCATCGTCTCGACCGAGAACCCGTTCGCCGAGAGGAGCTCCCGGAGTTCAGCGGTTCGGAAAAAGTGCGTCTCGACGAAGGTGGGGTCGTCCACGTCGGCCGCTTCGAGGAGCTCCTCGGAGTATGTTCCCGACTCCACGAGACCCGGCAGTTGCCTGACGCCCTGCTCGAACTCGGGGGCGACCTGCACCAGCCGTTCGGCGACGGCGAGCAGGCCGATCACCGAAACGAAGGCCGGGGCACCGGGGACGGCCACGCGGCGCAGTTCGCGGACGGCCCGTTCCCGCTCTCCCGGATCGATCACGTGCGAGAGCGGGCCGCCGAGGCTGCAGACGGCCTCGAACGTCCCGTCCTCGAAGGGAAGATCCCGAAGGTCGCCGTACTCCACGCGAACGCGATCCGCGACGCCGTGCTCGTCGACCTTCTCGCGGGCGATGTCGAGTTGCGTCTCGCTGACGTCCGTCAGGGTGACGTCGTATCCGCGCTCGGCCAGCCAGATTGCATACCGGCCGGCCGCCCCACCCGCGTCGAGGACGTGGCCTTCGTCCGGCAGGTACTCGGAGAGGTAGGCCACCGTGTTCTCGAACTCGAACCGGGCCGTCGGGGAGGCCTCCAGGCGCTCCCACTCGTTTTCGCCGTACGAATCGTAGTAGGTCGCGGGGTCGATTTCCGGGTACGATCGGCTCGTCGGCGTGTCTTCGTTCGCGGTGCCGTCGTCGTCGGTCGAGCCGTTGGCGTCATCGTCGGGCGGCGTCATCGTTATCGGCCGTTCCCGTCACGGTATCTTAGCGCTTGGGACCGTGTGCGAACTATTTACTCGATCCGACCGAAGAACGGCGATCCATCGACGATCCCGCCGCACCGTACCCTATCGGTACGAAGCCTTGATACCCTCCAGCAGGACCTCGGGCTTGCGATAGTGTTTGCTGATCGGCGGAATCTCGTCCGTATCGAGGTCGAGGAACTCGTAGACGGCCTTCATGGCCGAGCGCACCGAGTATTCGACGGTGAACACGACGTCTCGGTCCATCTCGGCGTACTGGCCGAGGAAGGCGAGGTTGTTCGACCCGTCGGGGACGACTTTCGGCCGGTCGCCCGGTTCGCGGGGCTGGAAGTGTGCGGTAATAAAGGGCATCATACATGGAATACAGTTCACGTCCTCCAGGATCTCCGGCAGGCGGTCCTCGCACCGCAGGTGGTAGCACAGTTCCTCGAGGATCTCCCGGCCGGTACACTCGGACATCTTCTTGTCCACGTAGTTTCCTTTCCGATCGGGAAAGAGCGCGTAGCCCCAGAAGACCTTCACGTCGTCGGGCTGGTTCGCGAAGTGTGGCTGGGCCGCGACGACGGTGGACATGAGCCAGTTCGAGTCGACGTAGGTCACCAGCCCGTTGCCGGGTTCTTCCCGCGTGAACTCGACGATGTGTTCGAAAAGGTCGGTGTTGTGCAGCGTCACGGTGAACGATTCCCACTTGGTCTCCTGGACGTTGCCGGCGAAGACCTCGGGGTTCCCGAACCCCGGGTTGTCCTCCGCGAGATTGCGCCAGAGTTCCCAGGACGCCCCGGTTTCGTTCGTTTCGGGCGCCTCGTCCATCGCCCCGAGGTCGGAGCCGTCGGTCATCGACCCGTTCGTGACGAACACCATGTCCGTCGGGTCGACGTCGACCGTCTCCGATCCGTCGTCGGTTTCCATGTGGATGCGCTCGACGGTCCGGCCCTCCCGCGAGGTGACGACGTCCATGTCGGTCACCTCGGTGTTGTAGTGGAAGTGGACGCCCTTCTCGTCGAGCCACCGCCGGAGCGGGAGGATCATCGAGTCGTACTGGTTGTACTTGGTCCGGTCCACGCCCTCCATGGTGTGCAGGCGGGGGAACTCGTGGAAGAACCGGTACATGTACCGGCGCACCTCGGCGACGCTGTGCCAGGGCTGGAACGCGAAGATGGTCGCCCACACGTACCAGAAGTTCGTCTCGAAGAAGTCGTCGCTGAACCACTCCTCGATCCGGGTGTCCCCCAGGCGCTCCTCGGGCGTGGCCAGCAGGCGGGCCATCCGGAGTCGGTGTCGCGTGGTGAGTTGGTTCTTCGAGGCGTCGATCCGACGACTGCCCGACATCAGCCGGGTCTCGGCGTAGGACTCGTACTTCTGGTTGAATTCGTCCATCTCCTCCTTGACGGAGGTGTCGGGATCCTCCAGCGAGGGGATGGTCCGGAAGAGGTCCCAGGTGCACTCGTAGGCGGGGAAGTTGAACATCCGCCCGCCACGGATGACGTAGCCCTCGTCGGGGTTCCCCGCGCCGTCCATCGCGCCGCCCGCGACGTCGAGTTTCTCGTAAACGTGGACGTTCTCGCCGGGCACGTCCCCGTCACGGATCAGGAACGCGGCGCCGGCGAGTCCCGCGATGCCGCCGCCGGCGAAGTGGGCCTCGCGCTCGCTAGCGGGCGGCTTCCGGTGGTATTTCCGGACGCTCATCGGTCACCCCCCGGCACGTTGTCGGTCGGTCTCTGTGCGATGCTCGAGTCGAACGTCGGTGCGGTTATCATAGCTGGTCACTCGTGTTCGATAGCGACGGGACCGAGAGTCGAGTCGTCCGCCGTCGCCACACGAGCACCAGTACGGACGCGCCGGCGCTAACGTTTTGCAGGACATATCCTGCCATTTATAACGGGTGATCCTGCCGTCCGTCGTCAGATCGACCCGGCGATCGTTCGTTCGAGCAACTGGCGCTGTCCCCGTCGGAGTCGTTCCGAAAGCGCCGACGTCGTCGTGTCGAGTTCCTCGGCGAGGTCCGAGAGGTCAGCCTCGCGCGGGACGTCGAAGTATCCCATCCGGAAGGCGGCACGCAGCGCCTCGTGCTGGGGCGTCGTCAACCCGTAGTCGTCGGCCGGGTCGGCCTCCGCCTCGAAGAGTCGGAGTGGTCGGAATTCGACGCCGGTATCCCCGCAGGCGTTCCGGAACGCGTCGAGGTCGCTCCGGTCGGCAAACCGAGCGCTGACCTTCCACCCGCGACCGGTGACTACCGCTCCGATCGGGTGGGTCCTGAGGTCGACGAGGTGGGTGTAGACGCCGGTCGGATCGCCGCCAAGGGTGACCCGGTATCTGGACTCGACGAACGCCGATTCCAGGGCGACGTACTCGCGGATCGATTCCTGTTCGTCGAGGCGCTCCTCGAGGCGGTCGGGGTCGACGCCCGTCGCCGAGAACACCAGCGCTGGCGGGCCCCTGGTGCCGGAGATCACGTCGTCGACGTGCAACACCGTGTCGAGGTCGTCGGCGACCCGGGTAAGGGGTAGGTTCGGGGAGAGCAGTTCGAACTCGCAAACGAGGCTCATGGTCGACCGTTCGACGAGAAACGAGTTAACGCCGACGCCCGGGCAGACCGGCGCCGGTTCCCACCAGTGCCGTCACTCCGACGTGGCGACGAGCGTCGTTTCTACAGACTGAAGTCAGTGAACTGCCCTATAACAGCAACTACGGTGCCGTAGCAGCAGGTAGATATTTGTGCCTTCATCCACATGAGTTGATTAATGTGACGCTCTTTTCGTCGTCAAAAGCCGTTTCGTCGGTTATTTCGACCGTGTTGATGGTCGCTCTTGTGGTTATACTCGCCGCCACGGTATCCGTGTTCGTGCTCGATCTCACGGGGGAGGGAAATCAACCTGCCCCCATCGTTAAACAATCGAGCGGCGAACTTATCGTGCAAGACAACAGCAGTGGTGGGAAGATCAACCTCACACACGTTGCAGGTGATTCGCTAACCGCCTCTAATCTCGAAATCGTGGTCAATGCAGAAGATCCCTGTGGAAAGTCCGGTCGGTTAGTGAACCTACCAGCACCCGGTAACGACCTGAGACCGACGAGCGAGTATGTTCGGGGTGACGATATTTTCGACAACAGTTGGAATTCAGTGGATGGGCCGATTGGCGAGGCTGACGCCAAATGGGAAGCAGGCGAGACAGCAACGTTCCGGTTAGCCAGTTCCGAGTGCCAACTCGATAGCGGCGATACGATAATCGTTCGCGTCGTCCATACCCCGACGAACTCGATCATAATCGAAGAGACGCTCACTGCCACCTAGATCTGCCCGGTTCAGTTTTCCTCGTCCGGCGCAAATTCGCCCGCCTCAAAATTCAGAGACGACTCCGAGGATACCGTGCAAATATGCGTGTAAAATGCCCTTTGAACTTGTTGTGGCCGTACTCGGAGGGGGACGTCGGTGACAACAGCGTCGGTGTGCCGTCGGGGGCCTCGCTCCGCAATAGCAAGGCACTAAGCCCGGCGTCGCCGAATCGACGGGTATGAGAATGATCGAGGACACACGCGCACTCCTCGCCACCGGGCCGCTCTGCGACGCCTGCCTGGGCCGGGTCTTCGCCGACCGGAGTTTCGGCCTCACCAACGTCGAACGGGGCAAGGCCCTCCAGGTGGCCGTCGCGATGGAGGACGACGAGCCCTACGACCCGCCCGAACCGGACGCCTGCTGGGTCTGCGAGGGCGAATCCCTGCGGGCCGAGGGGTGGGCCGAACGGGTCGTCGAGGCGCTCGAAGGGATCGACTTCGAGACCTACCAGGTCGGGACGCGCGTGCCGCCGCTGATCGAGGAGAACGACGCCCTCCTCCGGGAGGAGGCCGGCCTCGATCCCGACGCGGGCGAGTCCTGGAAGGGCGACTTCAATCGCGAGGTGGGCAAGCGCGTGGGCGCGATGACGGATACGGAAGTCGACTTCGACCGCCCGGACGTGCTCGCGCTGCTGAACATCGAGCGGGGGATCGAAGGCAGTGCTGCGGACGGATCCATCCCGCCGGGCGCCGTCGACGTGCAGATCAACCCCGCCTTCGTCTACGGTCGCTACCGCAAACTCGAACGCGGCGTGCCCCAGACCGAGTGGCCCTGCCGCGAGTGTGGCGGGAGCGGCAAGCAGTTCGGCGACGACGGCGAGGAACCCTGCGAGCACTGCGACGGGACGGGGTACCTGTACCCGACCAGCGTCGAGGAGGAGGTCGCCCCGCACGTCCGCGACGCGATGGACGGGAGGGAGGCGCTGTTCCACGGCGCCGGGCGGGAGGACGTCGACGCCCTGATGCTCGGGACCGGCCGCCCCTTCGTCGTCGAGGTCAAGGAGCCGGATCATCGATCGCCCGACGTCGACGCCCTCGAGGAGCGGATCAACGACGAAAGCGACGTCGTCGAGGTCGTTGGGCTCCGCCTGGCGACCCACGAGATGGTCGAGCGCGTCAAGGAACTCGACGCCTCGAAGACGTACTGGATGGAGGTGGCGTTCGACGACCCCGTCGACGCCGACGCGTTCGAGACGGCGCTGGCGGAACTGGCCGGGACGACCGTCGACCAGTACACCCCCCAGCGGGTCGACCACCGGCGGGCGAACCTGACCCGGGAGCGGACCGTCTACGCCTGCTCCGGCGAACTCGAGGACGACACCCACGCCACCGTCGAGGTTCACGGCGAGGGCGGACTGTACGTCAAGGAACTCGTCAGCGGCGACGACGGCCGGACCGAACCCTCGCTGGCGGGCCTGCTCGACGTCGGGGCCGAAGTGACGGCCCTGGACGTGATCGCAGTGGAGGCCGAGGACGAGCCATTCGACGCCCCCGAGTACCTGCGGGAAGCCGAAGCGGACGACTGAGCGAGCCGGCGTTCCCCCTATCGTCCCTCCCACTCCGGTTCGCGGTCCTCGAGGAACGCGTCGATGCCCTCCTGCGGAGTCCCGGTGGCGAAGAGGCCGGCGAACAGTTCGGCCTCGTACTCGATCCCGTCGTCGAGACCCATCCGGGAACTCGCCTGGATCGCCTGCTTGGCGTATTCGAGCGCGACGGGACTCTTCTCGGCCATCGATCCGGCGAGGTCGGTCACCCGTTCGTCGAACTCGCCCTCCTCGCACACCTCGTCGACGAGGCCGATGTCGGCCGCCTCCGCCGCGTCGATTATCTCGCCGGTGAGGATCAGCCGCATCGCCTGCCCCTCGCCGACCAGCCGGGGGAGGCGCTGGGTCGCCCCGCCGCCGGGGATGAGCCCCAGCCCGATCTCGGGCTGGCCCAGTGTGGCGTCCTCGTGGGCGATCCGCACGTCGCAGGCCTGCGCCAGTTCGCATCCCCCGCCGAGCGCGTGGCCGTTGATCCGGGCGACGACGGGCTGGCGGAGGTCCGCGACCGTCTCGTAGACTCGCGGCCGCTCGCTTGCACGCCGCTGTTCGAGGTAGTCGCGCTCCCTGAGGTCCTCGACGTCGGCGCCGGCGACGAAGGCCCCCGCCTCGTCGGAACCGGTGAGGACCACGACACGAACGTCGTTCTCACCATCCGGGTCGTCGATCGCCGCGCACAGGGCCTTCAGTTCCCGGCGCACCGTCCCATCGAGCGCGTTCCGGGCCTCGGGCCGGTCGATCGTAATCGTGACGGCGCCCTCGACCGGTTCGTCGCTCGCTGCGCGGACGTGCTCGTGGTCGGCCGCGACGGTTTCGATCGTCATGAACGGTCGCGCCCCCCGTCTTCCCGACCGCTCACGCCGACGACCTCGCCGTCCTCCCAGACGTAGAACCCCTCGCCGGTCTTCTGCCCGAGTTTTCCCGCTCTGACCTTTCGTTTCAAGATCTGGGGCGGCCGGAAGCGCTCCCCGAGTTCCTCGCGCAGGTACTCGAGGATGTCCAGGCGGACGTCGAGCCCGACCACGTCGCCCAGTTCGATCGGCCCCATCGGGTGGTTGTACCCGAGTTCCATCGCCCGGTCGACGTCGCGGGGATCGGCCACGCCCTCCTGGACCATCCGCATGGCTTCGGCGCCGAGCGCGGCGCCCAGCCGCGAGGAGGCGAATCCGGGCGAGTCGCGTACCTCGATCGGCGTCTTGTCGATCCCTTCGACGAACTCGCTGGCGAACGCGAGGGTCTCGTCGTCCGTCTGCTCGGCGACGACGACCTCGACGAGCGCCATGACGTGCACCGGGTTGAAGAAGTGGAGACCGACGGCACGTTCCGGGCGGTCGAGCGCGTCCGCGATGGCCGTCACCGACAGCGAGGAGGTGTTGGTCGCGATCACGGCGTCGTCGGACGCGTGGTCCGCCGCGTCGGCGAGCACGTCCCGTTTGAGGTCGAGGTCCTCGGGCACCGCCTCGATCACGAGGTCGGCGTCCGCGACCGCCATCTCCAGGTCCGTCGTCCCCTCGATCCGGCCGAGGGTGTCCGTGGCCTCCTCCTCGGTCACCTTGTCGCGTTCGATGCCGCCCTCCAGGTTCGCCTCGATGGCGTCGATCCCGTCGCGGACCAGATCCTCCTCGACGTCCCGGAGCCTGACCTGGTGGCCCGCCATCGCCGCGACCTGGGCGATGCCGTGACCCATGGTCCCCGCGCCCAGTACGCTCACGATCATGTGCCCTGGTTCGGGCCCTGGTATAAACCGGTTCCGCCGCTACTCTCGGTAGTTATCGAGGTCGGCGAATCGAGCGACTATCCTACCACGAACAACTGAAAGCCCTCGGGTCGCTCGCGGTCGCTGAACGACATATCCTCACTTCGGTTCGGATAGTGGTCGTTCGGCGACTCCACTACGTCGCGACCGCCCCTCGCCCTTTCATTCCGCCAGGGAACGGTGGTCGGTCGGCGAAACGCCCGAAAACACGGACGTAGCCCCTCCCCGCATTATTGTCGGACGTTCGCTGGCACGGCCTTCCGGCCGTACCGGATGACCCCCTCGTCCTCGTAGATCCGCCGAATGGTCGTCTCGACCGCGTCGCCCACCTCCAGCGAGTCCACGCCCGCGAGGGGGACCTGCATCGGGACCGACGCCGTCCCGCCGTCGGGGCCGTCGAAGGCGACGACGGCGACGGCGTAGGCCCCACCCCGGGATTGTTGCGGCACGAACTCCGGCGGTTCACCGCCGCGCTCGATGGTCGTCACGGCCTGCACCCGGCCGGGGTCGGTCAGTCGAACCGGCTCGTACTCGACCAGTTCGGCGCACACCCGGCAGGCGCCCTCGGGTGGGAACGCGAGTGCTCCGCACTCGGGGCACTTGCCCGCGACGAGGCGGTGGCGCTGGGGGAGCGTGCGTCGCCAGGTCGGCACGCTCACAGCGGCCCCGCCACCCGCCGGCTTCCCGCCCGTGATCTCCCCCCGGTGCCGGAGGTAGTCCGGGTAGGTCAGCGGGACGTCGCCTTCCAGCGCCAGATCGGTCGACACTTCGACGTCCGGTTCGCGTTCGACCAACAGAGCACTGGCGCCCGCACCGCTGCCGAACGCCGCGACGAGAATCCGGTCGGCGTCGGCAGCCAACGCTCGTGCCAGTCCGAGCGGGGCACTCGCGGCACCGGTGTCGCCCAGATCGCGGACGGTTTCGGCAGCGTCGATCGCTTCCGGGTCCACACTTAGGGCGTCCGCCACGCGGTACGGCAGGTCGCCGTCCGGCGCCTGGACGGCCGCGGCATCGACGTCCGTCGGTGCTTCGCCCCCGTCAAGGCGGTCGACTGCGCCCGCCAGCGTTTCTCGGAACGCCGTCCGGTCGTAGGGCGTGATGCCGAGCCCCTCGACGTCCGTCTCCCCGCGATGCCGGAACCGCGTCCCGGGATACGGTTCGGTATAGGTCGCCCGATCGACCACTGTCGCCCCGTCGTCGTCGAGGACGAAGGCCGCGGCGCCGGCTCCGGCCGCGCGTTCGAGGTCGCCGTCCGGCGCCCCCTCCGGGCAGTCGCTCGCGACGACGAGGCCGCGACCCCCGGCGTCGATCCCGGCCGCCAGCGCCGCCACGCCGGACCGAGTGCTCCCGGTGTGGGTCCTGGTGGCGACGCCTTCCGGGAGGTCCAGTGTGCTTCGGAGGCGGGCCGTCAGCTCCTCCTCGGCCATCGGGGGCGTCGTCGTCCCGAGCGAGAGGAAGTCGATCCCGTCCCCGTCGTACCCACCTGCCGAGAGCGCCCGGGCGGCCGCCTCGTGGGCCATCGTGAACGCGTCCTCGTCGGCGTCCGGGACCGCCGTCCGGTCGATGCCGCGGGGGGCTTCGCCCCAGGCTTCGCGGTACTCCCCCGCTTCGATCCGGAGTCGCGGGGCGTACGCCCCGGCACTCGCGATGTTCGGCCTTCCATTCCCGCTCATGACTCCGCGTCCCCCCGTTCGAGGACGTGGACGACGGCCGCTCCACCGCTCCCGCCGACGTTGTGGGTCAGCGCCCGCTCCGCGTCGGGGACCTGTCGGTCGCCGGCCTCGCTGCGGAGCTGTTTCACCACTTCGACCACCTGGCCGGCCCCCGTCGCGCCGATGGGGTGGCCCTTGGCCTTCAACCCGCCCGAAGGGTTCACCGGGAGGTCGCCCTCGAGGGCCGTTTTCCCCGACGCGAGCAGATCGGCCCCCTCGCCCCGTTCGCAGAACCCGAGGTCCTCGTAGGCGATCAGTTCCGCGATCGTGAAGCAGTCGTGGAGTTCCGCGAAATCGAGATCCTCGGGGCCAACCCCCGCCCGTTCGTAGGCCCGGTCGGCCGCGCTCGCCGACGCGGGGATCGAGGTGTAGCTATCGCGGTCGGGGAGCCCGACGCGGTCGGACGCCGCGCCGACGCCGGCCACTCGAACCGACTCGTCGAGCGGTGCGAAGGCCTCGACGACATCCTCGCCGGCGACGAGGACGACGGCCGCGCCGTCGGAGACCGGGCAGCAGTCGTACAGCCCCAGCGGACTGGCCACCTCGGGCGCCCCCCGGGCGTCGTCGAGCGAGCACTCGAAGTCGAGGTGGGCGTCCGGGTTCCGGGCGCCGTTCGCGTGGTTCTTGACGGCGACGTGGGCGAGGTCCTCCGGAGTCGCGTCGTACTCGTTCAGGTACGCGCTGGCCATCTGGGCGTACACCCCGGCGAAGGTCACGCCGGCCATGCGCTCCCATTCGGTTTCCCCACTCACGCCCAGCCAGTACCGCACCGAATCCGCGCTCACGTCGGTCATCACCTCGACCCCGCCGGCGAGGGCGACGTCGGCCATCCCGCTCCGGACCGCCTGCACGGCCGACCGGACCGCGAACCCGCTCGCGGCGCAGGCGTTCTCGACGCGGGTGCACGGGGCCCCTTGCAGGCCGACGTGCTCGGTCACGGCCGGTCCCGAGAGCCCGATCTGTCGCCCGCCGACGCCGAGCGTCCCGACGAACGCCTCGTCGATCGCCTCGGTGTCGATCCCCGCCGGCACGCTCTCGATCGCCCGCTCGAAGGCGGTCCGGAACAGCGACCGGTAGCTCTCCTCCGGGAACGCGCCGAACGGCGACTGGCCCGCCCCGACGATGTAGGCGTCGCGCATGGCGGGCCGATAGCACCCCGCTTTCATATACCTTGGCCGGGCGAGTGGTTCCGGTGTCGGCTTCCATTTCGGGCGTCCTCCGACGACCCGTCGGCCAACTTACTTGTATGGGAGCTCCGTACCGGGGGTATGCCCTACAGCTACGAGCCCCATTACTTCGAGGACCTCGCGGTCGGCGACGAGTTCGAGAGCGCCGGGCGGACCATCACCGAGACCGACTTCGCGATGCACTCGATGTTCTCGGGCGACTGGACCGAACTCCACACGAACCGCGAGTACTCGGACGAGGGGCCGTTCGGGGAGCGCATCGCCCACGGCCCGATGACGTTCGTCGTCACCACCGGGCTGTTCCAGCGCACCGGGATCGTCGAGCGCACCGTCGTCGCCTTCCTCGGGATGAACTACATGGACCTCGAGAACCCGGTGACGATCGGCGACACGCTTTCGGCGACGTTCGAGGTCACGGAGAGGACGGACCTCGACAGTCGGGAGGACGCCGGGCTGGTCGTCGTCGACGCGCACACGACCACCCAGGACGGCGTCGAGGTCTTCGCCGGGGACATGAAGTTCCTCTTCAAGCGGCGGGAGTCATGATCCCGAATCGGCCGACGCGAGGAGGACCGTCGCGATGATCCTCGACGACGTCGACGAGCCGATGGCCATCGACACGCACGCCCACCAGCCGACCGACGTCTTCCTCGAGGAGGCGGGCGGCGAGATGATGGCCGACGCCGCGAACCGGTTCGGCACGGACCTGGAGACCTGGAGCTACGAGGAGATGGTCGCGGAGTACCGCGAAGCCGGGATCCGGCGGGCCGTCCTGCTCGGCTGGGACGCCGAGACGAATACGGGAAACCCGCCCGTCCCGAACGAGCACGTCGCCGAGGTGCGCGACGAGTATCCGGACTTCTTCGTCGGGTTCGGAAGCGTCGATCCCCACAAGGACGACCGCATCGAGACGGTCGAACGGGCCGTCGAGGACCTCGACCTCTCGGGGTTCAAGTTCCAGCAGATCGCCCAGGGCTTCGACCCGAGCGCCCCCGAGCACGAACCCCTGTGGGACGCCATCGAGGATCGAGGCGTTCCCATCGTGTTCCACGGCGGGTCCTCGACGCTGGGTGCCGGGAGTCCGGGCGGTCGTGGACTCGAACTCCGGTACGGCGATCCGATGCTGATCGACGAGGTGGCGGCCAGGCATCCGGACCTCCAGATCCTGATCGCACACCCCGCGTTCCCCTGGGAGAAGGAGCAACTGGCTATCTGTCAGCAGAAGGGCAACGTCTACATGGACCTCTCGGGGTGGTTGCCGAAGTACATCGACGAGCAGGTGCTCCACTACGCCCGGACCGTCCTCTCCGAGAAGGTAATGTTCGGCACCGACTACCCGATGATCCGCCCCGGGGAGTGGCTCGACTCGTTCGCCGAACACGCGGCCTTCGACGAGGCCACCCAGCGCAAGGTGCTCTGGGAGAACGCCGAAGACTTCCTCGGACTGTAGGACCCGTCCCGAGACTCGGGGAGAACAGGAACGCGATCCCGGATCCCGAACGTTGGCCTATTCGCCCGCCTCCACGCGGGGATCGAGCGCGGCGTACGCCACGTCCTGGAGGTAGTTCCCGACGACGCCGGCGAGCACGAACACCACCGTCGTCCCGACGACCAGCGAGACGTCCCCGCGCTGGACCGCGTAGAAGTTCAGGTATCCGAGGCCCTCGATCCGGAACACGGACTCGATCACGTACACGTTCAGGACGAGGACGCCGAGCAGTTCGGTGAAAAACAGGCTCACGAGGGGCACGGCGGCGTTCCGGAGGACGTGTCGGGCGACGTCGCGTCGTCCACCGCCGGCCGCACGCACGAGTCGGACCAGGTCGCTGTGTGCGTACTCGGTGGCCTTGGATCGCGTGTACCGGATCCCCGCGGCCGTGAGCGTCGTCGTGACCAGGAGCGACGGCCAGAGCACGGTGTGGATGGAGTCCGACCGGTGGACGATGGCGCCGGTGACGTCGGTGGAAAACAGCAACAGGAGGACGACGCCGACGAAGAAGTTCGGGATGCCGAACGCGAGGTAGGCAAAGACGTCCGTCGTCCGATCGACGGCCGTCGTCTCCCCCGTCGCGGACCGGAGCCCCACGAGGATCCCCAATCCCGTCGACAGGAAGAGGGCCGGGAGGACGTACGCCCCGGTCCGTTTGATCCCGTCGGCGACGAGGTCGGCGACGGGTGCCCGGAGCGAGGAGGACGTGCCCCAGTCCAGCGTCAGGAGCCCGGTGAGCCACGCGGCGTACTGATCGACCGTCGGCAACGGCTGGAGGCCGCCAGTCCCGCCGCGGTACGCCGGGGCGACGGAGACGGCGACGTAGGTGATCGTGAGGACGGCGAGCGCTGCGACGATGGCGGTGAGGGTGCGGCGCGCGAGCCACCGCCTCGCCGTCATGCCGCATCCCTCCGGAGGGCAAGGGCGGCCATCGGTCGAACCCAGTTGGCCAAATTTTATAATTGTTGTCCATCCATTTCGAGGCGATGTCCCCGCCCGAACACGGGGGTGAAACGCCCCCCGTAGCCCTCCACGAACAGTCGACGTTGCAGCGGTACCGTCCGTCGAGACGGACGCTCGGATTTCTCGCGAGCGTCGTGCTCCTCGCCCTGGCGTTCTACTACGACTACGCGATCCTCGAGGCTGGAACCGCAACGGTGCCCTTCTGGGACCTCACCCGTTTCGACTGGGTCCTCGTCGCCTGTTTCGTCGTCGTCGGCTGGCTCGGCGTCGCCCCGCTGGTGAGCGATCCCGAACGCACTCGCCGATACTGGCGTCAATTCCGGCGGGACCGCCTGGCCGTGCTGGGACTCGGCTACCTCGTCGTCTTCACGGTCGTCGCGGCGATCGGGCCCATCCTGGTCGGCGACCAGATCGCCAGCCTGTATCGTGCGTTCCAGCCGCCGTACGGCTTCAGCGTGGACGCGGGCGTCGTCGGGGAGTGCGTCGGCACCGTCAGCGGCGACCGGTGTCACGGCACCCTGCAGTACCCGTTCGGGACGAATTCGATCGGGCTGGGGGTGTTCTACATGCTGGTGCACGGTGCCCGGGTCAGCCTCCTGGTCGCCCTGGTCGCCGGCGCCGTGGTCGCGCCGCTGGGGGCCCTCGTCGGCATTACCGCGGGATACGTGGGTGGCGCCGTCGACGAACTCCTCATGCGGTACGTCGACGTCCAGGAAGCGATCCCGGCGTTCGTCGTCTACATCCTGGCCGCGTTCTTCCTCGGGCGGGACCTGCTCCTCCTGCTGGCGGTCTTCGGCCTGCTGTCGTGGGGCGGCGTCGCCAGGCTCGTCCGGAGCGAAACCCTCCAGCGACGGTCCACTGGCTACGTCCGCGCCGCCCGGGCGGCGGGCGCCGGGCGACTCCACGTGATCCGTCGGCACATCCTGCCCAACGTCGGGGGCACCGTGGTCACCGCGACGTCCCAGATCATCCCCGGGCTCCTGCTCGCGGAAGTCGCGCTCGGCTACCTCCGTCTCAACGAGGAAACGCTCTACTCCTGGGGCTTGTTGCTGTCCATGGGTCTCAGCGGTTACCACGGGTCCTTCCCCGAAACGTTCAGCCTCGGGAACTTCAATACCGGGTTCATGGACAAGTGGTGGATCGCGACCAGCACGGCGATCGCGGTCGCCATCACCATCGCCGCCTTCGCGCTGGTCGGCGATCGCCTTCGGGAGGTGCTCGACCCGCGATCGACCTGACGCCCCGACGATGGCGTCACACAACCCTACTACCGTACCATGACAGCTTCCGACAACGTTTATACGACGCGAAACGCTCGTTGGCGTCGACCGATGGTCCCCGCACAGTCCCCCTCGAGGTCGGAGGCCCTCCGTTCGGCTTCGCCGCCGACCGATCATCGACCCGACGGGAACCCACCTGCCGACCGGCTCGCCGACGGGACCGCCACCGATGGAGGGAAACGATGAGCGACGCGGAGCCGTTGCTCTCCGTCCGCGACCTGCACACGCAGTTCGAGACGCCCGACGGGACCGTCCGCGCCGTCGACGGGGTGAGTTTCGACGTCCGCAACGGGGAGACGGTCTGTCTCGTCGGCGAGTCCGGCAGCGGGAAGACCGTCACCTGCGACTCGCTCGCCGGACTCGTCGAGCCGCCCGGCGAGGTCACTGCCGGGGAGGTGCGCCTCCACGGCGAGGACCTCACGTCGAAGGACGAGAAACAGCTCCGGCACATCCGCGGCCGCCGGATCGGGTACGTCTTCCAGAACCCGCAGAACGCCCTCGATTCGGTCTATCGGGTGGGGGATCAGGTGGCGGAGGCGGTTCGGCATCATCGGGACGTCTCGAAAGCTGCCGCCAAGGAGCGTGCCGTTTCCCTGCTCGAACAGGTCGGCATCCCGGACGCCGAGAAGCGCGCGGACGACTATCCACACGAGTTCTCCGGCGGCATGAAACAGCGCGTCGTCGTCGCGATCGCCCTTGCGTCCGACCCCGATCTGCTGGTGGCCGACGAGCCCACGACGGCGCTGGACGTCACCATGCAGGCGTCGATCCTCCGACTCGTCGACGACCTCCAGGCCGACCGGAACATGGGCGTCGTGTTCGTCACGCACGACCTCGGCGTGGTCGCGGAGATCGCCGACCGCGTGGTCGTCATGTACGCCGGGGAGGTAGTGGAACGGGGTGACGTCCAGGCCGTCTTCGACCGGCCGGCTCATCCTTACACGCGGGCGCTGTTCAGGTGTCTCCCGGGCCGGGGCGAGGGCATGGAACCGATCCCCGGGTCGACGCCGGACCCGACCGATCTCCCGTCCGGGTGCCGGTTCAGGCCGCGCTGTCCACACGCCGTCGAGGAGTGCACGTCGCCCCCCGATTTCCACCCGGTGATCGGGGAGGGGCACGAAGCCGCCTGCGTCCATCACCGCCAGGATCGCGTGGCGCCGTGGCGGGAGCGGCCGGAACCCGAGGCGGTCGCCGGGGGTGAGGGGGATGAGTGAACCGCTGCTCGCCGTCCGCGACCTGAAGAAACACTACCCGGTGACGCGGGGGCTCCTCCGCCGGGAAGTCGAGCGCGTCCGCGCCGTCGACGGGATCGATCTCGACGTCTACCCGGAGGAGACGGTGGCGCTCGTCGGCGAGTCCGGCAGCGGGAAGTCGACCGCGGCCGAGACCATCCTCAACCTCGACGAACCGACCGGGGGAACGATCCGGTTCGCCGGTCGGGACGTCACCGAGTTTTCCGGGAGCGCGGAACGGGAGTTCCGCCGGCGAACGGGCGTCGTGTTCCAGGACCCGAACGAGAGCCTCGATCCGCGGATGCGGATCTGGGAAACCGTGGCGGAACCCCTCGAGATCCACGGGGTCCGTGATCGATCGGAACGCCGACAGGCGGCCGAACGGATGCTCGATCGCGTCGGCCTCGCGAGCGAGGCGGCCAGCTACCCACACGAACTCTCGGGCGGCGAAAAGCAGCGGGTGAGCCTCGCCCGCGCGCTCGTCCTGAATCCCGACCTCCTGATCGCCGACGAACCCGTCTCGGCGCTCGACGTCTCCATCCAGGCCGACGTGCTGTCATTGATCGAGGAACTCAAAGCGGAGTTCGACCTCGCGGTGATTTTCATCAGCCACGACCTCGCAATCGTCCGCGAGATCGCCGATCGCGTCGCGGTGATGTACGCCGGCGAACTGGTGGAGGTCGCGGACGCGGCGGCGCTCTTCGACGAGCCCCAGCACCCCTACACGCGGGTGTTGCTGGAGGCCATCCCGACGACAGACCCGTCCGACCGCGGCCGGACGGCGGAACTGGCGGGCGAGGTGCCGGATCCCGCCGATCCGCCCCCTGGATGCCGGTTCCATCCACGCTGCCCGGCGGTCGTCGCCCCCGAGGATCTGGACGTGCCCTCTGACGTCTGGCAGTCGGTGTTCGAGTTCCGGGTCGCCGTCGAGGCGGGGTCGGTGGACGGGGACGATCCGGCGACCCTTCGATCCGAGTACGGCCTCGACGACCTGCCGCCGGCCGTCGCGGAGTCGGTCGACGAGGCGCTTCAGGCGGTCGCGACCGGTGCCGACGAACGGGCGGCCGAGGTACTCCAGGACGCCTTCTCGACGCCCTGCACCCGTGACGATCCGTCGTTGCGCGAAACCCCGGCCGGCCACCGGGCCGCCTGCCATCACTACGATCCGGACGACTGACGGCCCGAGGGCGGCAATCGAAGTGGTGTCCTACGCGTCAGAATCAGCTCCGCTGTCGTTCCCGAGGAACGATTGTACCCCCGCCTCGTGCTCCGGCGTGCCGTACGCGTGCGACTGGAGCAACGCCTCGTATTCGAGGGCCGACGCCTGGGATGCCGCCATGTTCTCGTGGAGCGCCCGCTTGGCGAGCCCGATCGTCCGCGTCGGCCGGCCCCGGAGGGTGTCGAGCAGGTCGTCGACGGCCGCGTCGAGTTCGTCCGTCGGGACCGTCCGGTTGACCAGTCCGAGGTCGGCGGCCTCCCTGGCGTCGATCAGGTTACCCGTGAAGACGAGCCGTTTCGCGGCCCGGAGGCCGACCAGCCGCGGGAGGAGGAAGGTCCCCCCGGTGTCGGGGATCAGCCCGACCTTGACGAAGGCTGCGCCGAATCGAGCGGACTCGACCGTGTAGGCGAAGTCCGAGAGCGCGACGATCGACAACCCCGCGCCGACGGCGTCGCCGTTCACCCGGGCCACGATCGGGAGCGGCGCGTCGAGCACCGCCTCGGCCAGTCGGCCGAACGATTCCTCGATCCGGGCGGCGGCCTCGTCCGGCCGCTCGTCCAGTTCGGCCATCGCGGCGACGTCGCCGCCGGCGCTGAACGCCCGCCCCTCGCCGGTGAGAACGATCGCGTCGACCCCTTCCGGGTCCGTCCCCGCTATTCGGCCGGCCAGTTCCGCCGCCGCGTCGGTCGTGAACGCGTTCATCGCGTCCGGTCGGTCGAAGGTGATCGTCCGGACCCCCCGTTCCTCGGTGGCGTGCATGTCCGTCGAAACCGGGTGGCATTCGGAAAAGGGTTGAGGTGGTTCGGGCCGATCGACGGGTCCTTTCGCCGGACCAATATTTTTACGGTGGCTCTCCCACGCGAGGATATGGCAACCGTACTCGTCACCGGCGGTACCGGGTTCGTCGGCGCCTACACGGCGGCCGATCTGGTCGAGCACGGCCACGAGGTCGTCGCGTTCGACGTCTCGACGGATCCGCGAATCCTGGACCGACTCGACGTGGCCGACGACGTGGAGATCCGGCGGGGCGACGTGACCGATCCGACGGCCGTCGCCCGCGCGGTCCGGGAAACCGGCGCCACCCGGGTGGTCCACCTCGCCGCCCTGCTCACCGACGGCGCCCGGGAGAACCCGCGAGCCGCGATGGACGTCAACGTCGGGGGCACGAACAACGTGTTCGAGGCGGCCCGCCTGCTCGACGACCGGGTCGAGCGAGTTGCCTGGGCGTCGAGCGCGGCCGTCTACGCCCCGCCAGCGAATTACTCGGGCCAGGTCCGGGAGGACGACCTCGTCTATCCCGACACGCTCTACGGCGCCACCAAGGCTTACAACGAGCACCAGGCGCGGGTCTACGCGGAGGACTACGACTGCTCGCTCGTCGGTCTCCGGCCAACGGTGGCGTACGGCCCCTACCGCGAAACCGGAGGGTCCGCGTTCCTCGTCGACCTCATCGAGAAGCCGGCGCTCGACGAGCCCTTCAGCGTCCAGTACGGCGACCAGGCGATCGACTGGCAGCACGTGAAGGACGTCGCGCAGGCGTTCCGGCTGGCGGCCTTCGCCCCCGAGCACGACCTCTCGCAGGAGGTCTACAACGTGACGGGGGAACTCGCGACGATCCGCGAGGCCGCCGCAGTCGTGCGGACGGTCGTCCCCGACGCCGACCTCGACGTCTCCGACGAGGGCGAACTCCCGTGGACTCAGGACC
>JBLGCL010000024.1:0-21957 GCA_047617305.1 Natronomonas sp. | reverse complement strand
CCGACGTCGAGTCCGAACTGGAGACCCTGCAGGAGCGCGTCGACTCCCTCGAGCGGACGGTCGAGGCTGAACGGTCGGAACGGCGAGACCTCGCCGAATCAGTCGACCGCCTCGAGGAACGCCTCGACGAGCGGGCACCGTCGGACCGGGTCGCCTCGCTCGCCGACGCCGTTGAATCGCTCGAATCGGACCTCGACGAACTCTCCGACGACGTCGCCGAGAACGCCGAATGGCGCGAGCAGGTGGCCAGCGCGTTCGCCGAATCCGGGGTCGGCCACGATTCCGACCGGGAGTGAACGCCTCGGCCGTCGGACCTGACCAGCCCCCGCCCTCACACGCCGCCGACCTTTGATAAGACAGCGTCGCGTAACCCCGCACATGTCAGTCAGCCACGAGGGGCTCACCTTCGACCGGCCCGGCCACGCGACCGTCCGAATCGAGACCGACGACGGCCAGGTGATTTACGTCGACCCCTGGAGGGACGTGCTCGACGGCGAACCGCACGACGCAGACGTCGTGTTCGTCACGCACGACGACACCGACCACTACGATCCCGAGGGGATCGTGGCCGTGGCGGACCCGGACGCGACGATCGTCGCCTACAACGCGATCGACACTGGGGACCTCGACCGGGACGTAATCGGGATCGGCGAGGAGGAGGCGACGACCGTCGCCGGGATCGACGTCCACTCGATCCGGGCGTACAACGAGCCTGACGGCGAGCACGTCGACGAGGACGGCGAGCCTTTCCACGCCCGGGGCGAGGTGATCGGCCTGCTGTTGACCTTCGACGACGTCACGGTGTTCTACGCCAGCGACACGGACGTGCTGGACGTCCACAGGACGCTGTTCGTGGACGTGTTCCTGCCGCCGATCGGCGGCCACTACACGATGGACCGCCACGAGGCGGCCGACCTGGCCGCGACGCTCGAACCGGACCTCGTGCTGCCGGTCCACTACGACACCTTCGAAGCGATCGAGACCGACGCCGAGGCGTTCGTTGCCGACCTCGAGGAGAAGGGGATCCAGGTGGAACTATTCTGACCGGGAGGACGCCCGACCCGAACCCAGCGGTTCCGGCCGTTCAGATCGAGATGCCCAGCGACTGGAGCTGCGCTTTCCCGTCCTCGGTCGCCTTCTCGGGGGACCAGGGCGGTTCCCAGACGAGTTCCACGCTCGCTTCCTCAACGCCGTCGACCGACTCGACCGCCTCCTTCGCTTCCTGGAGGAAGTAGTCGGCGATGGGACAGCCCATCGTCGTCAGCGTCATGTCGACGTGCACCTCGCCGTCGTCGATCTCGACGTCGTAGATCAGCCCCAGGTCCACGATGTTGATGGGAATCTCGGGATCCTGAACCGTCTTGAGGGCCTCCCGAACGTCGTCTTCCGTCACCATGTGGATGACAGTAGGCGGCCCGTGGCAAAATGTATTGTGGGATCCGCACAAAACCATGGAACCGACTACCACGACCCGGAACCGCGATCACGGGAAGCGCGACAGACCGGCGATCGGATCGCGGGCCCATGACTGAGCGACGTCGCCGACCTAGCTTCCCACGACCACCTTCACTTGCTGGACGCCCTTGACCGACCGCAACCGGTTGGCCAGTTCGTTGATCTCGCTTCCGGATCCGTCGACGACGAGGGTCTCCATACACTGGTCCGCCGAGAGGTGGATGTGCTGGACGGAGGTGATCAGGTCGGTCATCTCGTGCTGGATCGTCATCAGGCGACCGTGGAGGTCCGTCCCGTGTTCGTGTTCGTGGAGCACCGTGACGGTCCCGTAGTGGCGGCTGGGGTCGTCGGACTCCCAGGTGTGAGTCGTGAAGAACTCCCGGAGTGCGTCCCGGATCGCCTTGGATCGGCTGGCGTAGTCCCACTCCTCGACGATCCGATCGAGTTCCTCGACCATCTCCGGCGGGAGCGTGAGGCTGATGCGCTCGAGTTCGTCGGCCATACGTCGACTTACCGGCGGGCGACCATCAAGGTTCAGTAGTCGGACCGGACCCCGCTGGCGATGGGTGACGCCGCGCGCCCAGTCGCGGCCGTCCCGCCCCCATGGACGAATGCACATCCCCGGTTGCGCTCCGCTCGCGGCGGTTCCGATTCCCGTGCCGATTGACGAAGCGTTCGACCGTCTCCGTCGCCGGCCTCCCGACCAGTAAGGACGGGTCGCGGGAGCGACCTGTATAAAATTCCAGACAGAAGGAACCTTCTCCAAAGGTTGATGGACGCTGCGGGCCGACCACGACACGCACCGATGACAGTCGAATCCGACTCCGACACCGACGTTCTCGAAGCACTGGCGAGTTTGCCGAGTTTCCATCACCCGACCGTGTCCCCCGACGGCGACGAGATCGCCTACTACTACGACGGCACCGGTCGCAACGAACTCCACGTCATCGACCTGGAGACCGGCGAGACCACGCAGTGGAGCGACGGCGAGGTCCCCCGCAACGCGCGCTGGTTCCTCGAGTGGGACGCGGACGGCGACCGCGTGTTCTTCCACCGCGACGAGGGCGGCAACGAGCAGAACGACGTCCACGCCATCGACCGCGACGGCGACGTCGAAACGATCGTCGAAATGGACGGCCAGACGACGATACAGTCCGTCGGCGAGGACGGCGAGACTCTCATACTCGGCGGGACTCGCGACGGTCAGATGAACCTCTATCGACACGACCTCCCCACGGGCGAGACGACCAAGATTACCGAGTACGAACGCGCCGTTCACTCCGCCGAACTCTCGCCGGACTGCGACCGGGTGGCGTACACCACCAACGAGGCCGACGACTTCGACAACATGGACGCCTACGTCGCCGACGTCGATGGCTCGAACCCCCGAAACCTGGAAATCGGGGAAACCGGTGCGGAGGCTGGCGTCGTGGACTGGGGGCCCGAGGGCGACCGCCTGCTCGTTACGGATAACACCGAGGACCTATCCAGGGCCGGCGTCTACGACCTCGAGACCGACGACGTGACCTGGTTTGGCGACCTCGAACACGAGGAGTCCCCCGTCACGTTCCTCCCCGACGGCGATCGCTTTCTCGCACTCCGAACCCGCGAGGCCGCCATGATCCCGGTCCTCTACGACGTCAAAACCGGCGAGGGACGCGAACTCGACCTCCCCGAAGGCGTCTCGGCGTTGAGCCCGATGGGTGGGGAGGCGGTCGTCGACGACGACAGGGTCGCGATCACGCACACGACGCCCACCGAGCGCCCCGAACTCCTCCGCTACGATCTCGAAACCGACAAGTACGACGTCCTGATCGAAGCCGATTACGGCCCCTTCGATCCCGACGACTTCGCCGACGCGGAATACTTCACCTTCGAGTCCGACGGCGTTCCGGAAACGCCCGCCGGGGCCGTCGACCACGATCCTTACGAGACTCTCGATATCGAGGGGCTGCTATACGACTCGGGCGAGCGCCCCTCCCCGCTGATCGTCAATCCGCACGGCGGCCCCCGAGCGGCCGACCGGAAGCGGTTCGACCTCTACACGCAGTTCCTCGCGATGCGGGGCTACAGCGTTCTGAAGGTCAACTACCGCGGCTCGACGGGTCGGGGCCGCGAGTTCGTCGAGGAACTGTACGACGACTGGGGCGGCGCCGAGCAGGGCGACGTCGCCGTCGGCGCCGAACGCGTCCTCGAAACCCGCGACTGGATCGACGAGGATCGGGTGGCCGTCTTCGGCGGGTCCTACGGCGGTTACTCCGCCTACTGGCAACTCGTCCAGTACCCCGACCTCTACGACGCCGGCATCGCCTGGATCGGCGTGACCGACCTCGAGGACATGTACGAGAACACGATGCCGCACTTCAAGACCGAACTGATGGTCAAATATCTCGGCCACCCCGAGGAGAACCCCGACCTCTACGAGGAGCGGTCGCCGGTTGCCCACGTCGAAAACATCTCGGCGCCGACCCTGATCATCCACGGGGTCAACGACCGCCGGGTCCCGGTCTCGCAGGCCCGCATCTTCCGTGACGCCCTGGCGGACGTCGGCTTCGAGGCGGGCGAGGACGGCGACTACGAGTACGAGGAACTCGGCGAGGAGGGCCACGCCTCCACCGACATCGATCAGAAGATCCGCGCGTTCCGGATCCTCGACGACTTCCTGCAGCGACGGATGCCTGCGACCGTCGATCAGTCGGCGGATTGACGGCGTTCCGGACGTCCGGGGACGCGCTCCACTGGGGTTCCTGCCGTCCGTACTCGTGCGCTCGTTCGAGTGTCCGTGACGGTTTTCCCGAACTCCGGTAAAAGCACCTTGGTAATCCATGCGAAATAGTAAGTGAACTATCCTATGAACCGATGACTCGGGGAAATCGGTTCGCAGTTCCACCTGCACACCGCCAGGGGAGCGATGCATCCCAACCAGAAAGGCACCATGTCATCGTGTGATCACTGCGGCGCGCACGTCTCGGACCAGTTTGCCCGCGTCTTCGCGGACGAGGGCGGCCAGGTACTGGCCTGCCCGAACTGTTCGGCCAACGCCGGCATCGCCAAAGCCGTGCTGGAACGTGGCCACACCACGTAATTGACGGACGCCAGGCCGTTCGGACGGCCGGTCAGTCGTTTTCACGGTTTTCAGACGCGTCACCGACGGCCGAGTCCCGCGCGTTCGGGAGCGCCGCTCCAAGCCGACTTCAGTTCCAACGCTGGATCGCCCCGACGAGACGATCGGTCGCTTGCTCGACGGTCAGTTCGTCGGTGTCGATCGTCAGGGCCGGTTCGATCCGATCGAACTCCCGGTAGACCACGTGGACCCCCTGCTCGTCGATCGACTCCGCGCGGTCCCGGTTGCGGGCCAGGCACGTCGCGAGCGACGCGGTGACGTGGACGACGCGAACGTCCCCGAGATCGCGAAACCGGTCGCGCCACTCCCGGCGGTAGAACGTGCCGTCGACGATCCAGTCGGCGTCCGGGTCCTCGGCGACCGTCGCGGACAGTTGCTCGTACGTCCGACGGGAGTACTCGTCGGAGTGGAGGAGACGGAACGGCCGACCGTCCGCGGCCAGTCGTTCCCGGGCACGGGCCGCGATGGTGGTTTTGCCGGCGGCCGGCGGACCACAGACGAGGACGATCACGATCGGGAGTAGAGGCCCGGCGAGCAAGTGTTCACCGCCGACGCGCCGGCCGCGGAACTGGCCGCCCGGTCAGTAGTCCGGTGGACCAGTCAGCGCGTCCTCGAACCGCTCCGGCCGGGACCGGGCGCCGAACCGTCTCCGGAACCGGTCCGGGACGGCCTCCAGGGACCGTTCGGCCGTCTCCGCGACGAGGGCGACCGTCAGTCGTTTCGGTGAAGGTCTGCCGCGTCGGCGACGATCCGGGCGTGATCGAACCCCATCTCGGGGAGGTCCCCCGGATCGAACGTGTCCACCCGACTGGCTTCCTCGCGTGGTTCCGGATCGGCGCCGCCGAGCGGCAGACAGCGGTACGCTGCGCTGACGTTTCCGCGCTCGTCGCGATCGGGGTCGTCGTACAGGCCGACGAACCCCTCGACGGTCACCTCGAGGCCGACCTCCTCGCGGACCTCGCGGACGCAGGCCACCTCTGCGGTTTCGCCGCGCTCGACCATCCCGCCGGGAAGGACCCAGCGCCCCTCGAACGGCGGGTGCGCCCGTTCGAGCAGCACGACCTCGCCGTCGAGGAACACGACGCCGTCGGTCGCCAGGGCGCGGAGTTGGTCGGGATCCATGGTCGAAGGCAGGCGCGAGAGCCCCTTGAACCCAGGCGACCGTTGACGCCGCTCCCCGGGCCACGCTAGCATTAAGGAGCGTCCACCAGTAGTCCCCACGCAATGCTCTTGGCCTTCGACTTCGACGGCACCCTCGCCGACGCCGAAATGACGGTCCTCCTGGGGGAAGAGGCGGGTGTCGCCGACGAGATCGCCGGGATCGCGGCGCGGGCGACGAACGACGAGGTCGACTACGCGACGAGTCTACGAGAGCGCGCGGCCCTCCTCGAGGGGCTCCCCGAAACGCGGGTCGCCGCCGCGTACGACCGCATCACCCTGCGCCGGGGGGCGGCCGACCTGATCGCCGCGCTCCGGGGCGCCGGCCACGACGTCGCGATCCTGACCGGCGGGTTCGAGGACGCCGTCGGCGCCGTCCTGGAAGACGCGGGAATTCAAGTCGACACCGTCGTTTCCAACCGGTTGCCGATCGAGAGCGGGGCCCTCACCGGCGAGGTCGAGGGGCCCCTCGTCGAGGGAACAAAGGACGAGGCGCTCCAGCAACTGGCGGCCGAGCACGGCGTCGACCTCGCCGACACCGTCGCCGTCGGGGACGGGGCGAACGACATCCCGATGTTGCAGGTCGCCGGCGAAGGGATCGGGGTCACGCCAAAACCCGCCGTCCGTCCGCACTGCGACACGGTCGTGGACTCGATCGAGCGGCTCCACCAGCGGTTCGAACAGCGGGACGTCCTGTAGCCTCGAGCCCTCGAACGCCGTTTCAGGTCGGCCGCGGCCCCGCGGAAGATAGCTGCGTCGCCGACGCGGGCGATCACCCGTCGTGAATCCACCGCGACCACCGCTCCGGTGCCGACGGAAGTCGGGGATCGCCCGACCGGTGAACGGTGAACCACCGCCCGCGAGGAGTCACGCCTCCCGCCGGAGGTCGTCGAATGTCGGGGAACGAACCCGGGGCGCGGCGGGGACCAGGTCCGCATGCAAGAACCCGAGAATCGGCGCAATTTTCATAGGTCGTTACTTACTCGTTTTAAATGTGCTTGAAACACTGAGCCGATCCCGGACGGACGAGATTCTCGTGTACCTCTGTCTCGAGGAAGGCGCGCGGTTCTCCGAGTTCGAACACGAACTCGACCTGAACCCGAGCATGGTCAGTCGTCGGCTCTCGAGCCTGGTCGACATCGGCGCGGTCGAGAAGGACCGGGGCCACTACCGGATCACGGAGAAAGGGCGCGCCCTGGCGGCGGCGTACAACTACCTCGACGGGGAGGAATGCGAGAAGCGCTGTTCGCATGGCGACTGCGTCGGGCCGCTGTACCACGCGGTGACGATCGTCGACCAGTGCGACGGTCGGCCCCCGTGCGAACTCCTCGGGGCGATGCCGGCGTCCGCCGACGAACTCGAGAGCGAGACCGACGTCGACGACATCCCGCGATACGTCGACATGCTCAGGCGATGGGACCTGGCGAGACGGAACGGCGAGGTCCTCGAGCGGACCGACCAGGGCGACAAGGTCCTCGCGATGAGCGACGCGCTCTCGACGGCCACCCTGGACGCCGACTAACGAACCGGAGTACGTCCGGGAAACGCGGCGTCGACGGGGCCGAAGCCTGCCTCGCGGGCGTAGGGGAGGGTCCGGCCGTGACGAGGGCGTCGCCGGCGCGAACCGGGGCCGCGTGTGTTTCGAGCACTCCCCCTCGTGCTCGCCGTCGACGACTGGCACCGTCGCCTCCAAGGAAGAACGACTCCGGAGAGGAACGACTCCGGGGACGCGGTCGATCGCGGGGAACGGACCACGCCGGCAGCCTCAGCCTTCGACGCGGTCGGGGGACGCCGCGGGGCCCGGTCGCGTCGCCTCGCGACGCGCCGCCGTCGACGATTCGTCGTCCACGAGCGACCGCGAGGAGTTGGCCACGACGAGCAGGCTGCTCGTGGCCATGGCGATGGCGGCCAGCAACGGCGTAATGAGGCCGACGACCGCCAGCGGAACCGCCACGGCGTTGTAGAGGAACGCCCACCCGAGGTTCTCGCGGATCCGGCGGTTCGTGGCCACCGTCAGGTCGAAGACCGCGGGCACGGCCGCGAGGTCGTCCGTCGTGATCACGGCGTCGGCCGCGTCGGCCGCCAGTGCGGTCCCGCTCTCCATGGCGATCCCGACGTCGGCGTCGGCCAGCGCCGGCGCGTCGTTGCTGCCGTCGCCGACCATCGCAGTGGTCCCGTCCGCCCGCAGTTTCCGGACGACCTCGGCCTTCGCCTCCGGGGGGACGCCGGCGAAAACGTCGTCGATCCCCGGATGGTCGCGGAAGCGTTCGGTGGCCGCCTCGCTGTCGCCCGTCAGGACGACGATCCGGCGATCCGCGGCGAGCGTGTCGACGACGGCGTCCCAGTGCTCGCGTGGCCGGTCCCCCACCACCAGCAGGCCGCGCGCCTCGCCGTCCCAGCCGACGAACGCCGGAATGCGCCCGTCGTCGCGGGCCCGTCGCGCGCGGTCGCGGAGCGCCTCCGGGATCGACCAGTCGCGCTCCTCCAGGAGCGCCGCCCGCCCGACGACCACCCGGTCGCCGTCCACCCGGGCGCTTACCCCCCGGCCCGGGTGGGTTTCGAACTCCGAGACGGCCGCGTCCGGCGGCCCCGCCGCGTCGGTCACCGCCCGCGCGATCGGGTGCTCCGAGCGTTGCTCGACGGCCGCCGCCCTGGCGAGGGCCTCGTCGTCGCCGACCCGGTCCAGCAGGGCCATGCGGCCCGTCGTGAGCGTCCCGGTCTTGTCGAACGCGACGATGTCGGTCTCCGGTGCGCGCTCGAAGGTGGACTCGTCGGTCACGACGATTCCTCGTCTGAGCGCAGTTCGGACGCCCCCGGCGATCGCCAGGGGCGTCGCCAGCCCGAGCGCGCAGGGACACGAGACCACGAGGACCGCCAGCCCGGTGAGGAGGGCGCCGGCGAGGGTCGCGCCGATCAGCAGGTGGGCGCCGGTCGCGACGACCGCGAGCAGGACCACCAGCGGGACGAACACGGCCGCGATCCGGTCGGCCAGGCGCTGGGCGCCAGGGCGGGAACTCTGGATGTCCCACAGCAGCCCCACCAGCCGGTCGAGCGTGCTCCGGGCGTCGTCGGCGACGGCGATCGTCAGCGCGCCGTCGGTCACGATCGCCCCGCCGACGACCGCGTCGCCCTCGTCGTGGCGGACGGGGAGCGACTCGCCGGTGATCAGGGACTGGTCGACCGCCGCGCTCCCCGCCACGACCTCCCCGTCGACCGGTACGCGCTCGCCCGGCCTGACGAGGATCCGATCGCCGGGGACCAGCTCCTCGACCGGCACGGTTTCGGTCCCGCCGTCGGCGGTTCGTCGTCGCGCCTCGTCGACGCGCTCCCGGGTGAGTTCGGAGAGGCGTCCCGCGGCCTGCCTGGTGATCCGGTTCTGGTAGTAATCGCCCAGCGTGACGACGACCACGATCACCACCGCCACGTCGTGGTAGACCTCGACGCCGCCCAGGAGCGTCACGATCGTGCTGTAGAGGTAGGCCGTCCCCGCGGCGAGCGCGACGAGCAGGTCCATGTTCGGGTGCCCCGCCCGCAGGCTCACGTACGCCCCGCGGAAGATCGGATACCCGGTGTACCCGAGGACGATGGTGGCCATGAGCCAGACGTTGGCGAGGAGGTACTCGCCCGCCGGCCCGGAGAGGTCGAGCAGGAGGTTCGAGGGGTCGACGCCGACGTACACGGGATACAGGAACAGGAGGTACCACACCATCGTCATCATCCCGAAGAACCCGCCGACGAGTAACCTGGGAACGTAGTTCTCGCCCGTCTCGCCCGCCTCGCTGTCGACCGCCCGGGCACGATAGCCGAGTCCATCGACGACCGAGGGGAGTTCGTCCGCGTCGACGGCGTCGGGGTCGTAGGTGAGTTTGATCATTCCGGAGGGATAGCTCGCGGACGCGGCACGGACCCCGTCGTGTTCCGTCGCCGTGGCCTCCAGGAACGACTCGCAGGTCGCGCAGTGCATCCCCTCCACCTCGAGGAACGCCTCCTCGCCGGCCACCTCCGCGGCGGCCGGACCGGTCTCGAGCGACTCGCGGGCCCCGGCGGCGTCCGCCTCGACCGGTTCGTCGAGGGTTCGCGAGACCTCGAGGCAACCCCGACAGCAGAACTCGCCCTCCACGTCGGCCGCCGTCACCGGCGGGTCGGGCGTCGGCAAGCCACACAGGGTACACTCGCCCCCGGTCATGCCGTCACCGCCCTCCGGATTCCGGCATGGGGGCCGTCGCCCCGGGCCATCGGTTCCCTGCGGCCGATCCGCCGATCGGACGTGCGCTCACGACCGCCGTCACCCCGGCGTGCCGGGCCCCTCGTCGCGATCGTTTCCTTCGTCCGCGGGCGCCGACCCCTCGACGGGCGAGAACAGGTAGTAGAGGCTGGCCATCAAGAGCACCACCGACACGAGCGAGAGTACCACAACCGGCGACCCGTCGAGGGCGTACGCCGCGACCGGTATCAACGCGAACAGTCCCACGATCGGCAGGAGGCGAAGGGAGTCCATCGTCCGAGGGTTCGGATAGAGCGTCAAAAAACTGGCGGGGATATTTCATTGCCCTAAAATAACAGGGGTTTTTAATCCCATGGGTGCGTGCGAACGAAGTGATGCGATGACGGTACTCGAGTACAGACCGGAAGCGAGTGCCGGTAATCCGGCGCAACACCGCGGCGATCGGACGACGAACCGGCCGACGGGCGGACCAGTCGAGGTGGGATAGACGATGACGGGACTATCGAAGTCCGAAACTGGCGTGGGACGACGCGCGGTGCTCCGCGGGGTCGCCGGGGCGGCGGCGGCCGCCGGCTGGTCGTCCGTCGCCGCCGCCCAGTCCGGCTCGCCGTACGGCGGGTGGTTCGGAGGCTCGACCGGGGCCCCGACCGGAAACTACGACGGCACCGTCGACGAGCGCGGCACCGACGCGGTGACCGTCGAGGTCGGCGCGGAGGGCAACGGCGGCCCGTTCGCCTTCTCGCCCCCGGCGGTCCGGATCGATCCGGGGACGTCGGTGACCTTCGAATGGGTGTCGGACACCCACAACGTCGTCGTCCAGGACCAGCCGGAGGGTGCCGACTGGGGCGGCTCGGAGGGCGGCGAGACGACCTACTACAACACCGGCCACTCGTTCTCGCACACGTTCGAGACCGAAGGGATTTACAAGTACTACTGCCAGCCACACCTCGCGGTGGGGATGAAGGGCGCCATCGTCGTCGGCGACGCCGACGTGGGCGAGGCCGCCGCCGAGGAGGGCGACGAGGGGTTCGCGCTCGAGTTCACCCCGGGGCTCGCGCTGGCCGCCGGGAGCTTCCTCCTGGCGGTCCTGTCCCCGATCGTCTTCGGCGCGTTACTGCTGTTCCGCCGTCGCGAGGAGCCCGACGTCGGGTACGAGGGGCCGGAACGTCGCGAGCGGGACCGACGACTCGAGGGGGCCGACGTCGAGGCCGAACCCGTCACCGAGGAGGCCCCCGAGGCGGAACCGGCCCGCGAACTCGACCACGACGAGTTCGACCCGCTGGGGACCGCGTCGCTGGTAGCGCTGTACTTCGTCATCCTCGCGCTGCTCTGGGTATTCATGTACTTCGTGGAGTTCCTGGGCAACGGACCGACGGTGATCGGCTAGGAGGCAACCATGGAAATACACAGGTTCGAGAAACTCTGGATCGCGGCGTCGCTGGTCCTGATCGTGGCGTTCATCGGGACGGTCACGTACGGGGCCGTCGGCGTGCCGGTGAAGATGGTCGACGACGAGGGTGGACAGGTCGACCCGGAGAACCTCGAGGACACCCGGTTCTCACGAAACAACCTGGGCGTCCACGAGGTCGGGCCGAACGAGTACGAGGTGTACGTCCTCGCCCAGCGGTTCTCCTTCCAGCCCGGGTCGGGGGAACCGATCCGGGTCCCGGCCGGCAGTACGGTGACGTTCTACATCACGAGTTCGGACGTCATCCACGGGTTCGAGGTCGCGGGGACGAACCTCAACACGATGGTCATCCCCGGGCAGGTCACGAAGGTGACCGTCGAGTTCGACGAACCCGGGCGCTACGGCATCATCTGCAACGAGTACTGCGGGGCCGCCCACCACGCGATGGAGGGCCGGCTGATCGTGGTCCCGCGCTCCCAGTACGACGGCGGGGAGGTCGATGACTGATGGCCTACGTCGACGAACGGCCTGAGGCAGCGAAGCTGGTCCGCTGGAACTTCCTGGTCGCGTTTGCGGCGCTGGGGATCGGCGGCCTGTTCGGCCTGATCCAGGCGCTGCACCGGACGGGCGTGTATCGCGGGTTCGTCGACTCGGCGGACTACTACACGATCCTGACCGGCCACGGCGTGTTGCTGGCGCTCGTGTTCACGAGCTTCTTCATCGTCGGCCTGTACACCTGGGGCGTCACGAGGAGCCTGGATCGGTCGCTATGGGGACAGGAAAACGGGTTCAGCCGGGCGCGGTTCCTGACGATGCTCCTGGGAACGCTCCTCGCGGCCGTCGCGATCATCGGCGGGATCATCGGCCAGTTCCCGGCGAACCTCAAGGCCGACGTCCTGTTCACCTTCTACGCGCCGATGCAGGCACACCCGATCTTCTACGTCGGCCTGGTGTTGCTCATCGTCGGCACCTGGATGGCCGGCGCGGACTGGTTCCTGACGTTCTGGGGGTGGCGCAAGGACAACCCCGACGAGCGGATCCCGCTGCAGACGTTCATGGTGCTGACGACCTGGATCATGTGGTACCTCTCGACGCTCGGGGTCGCGGTCGCGGTCCTGTTCTTCCTCCTGCCCTGGTCGCTCGGGCTGATCGCGGAGGTCGACCCGCTGCTCACCCGGACCCTGTTCTGGTACTTCGGCCACCCGGTGGTGTACTTCTGGCTCCTGCCGGCGTATTTCGTCTGGTACACCATCCTGCCGAAACTCGCCGGCGGCCGGCTGTTCTCGGACCCGCTGGCGCGGGTGGTGTTCGTCCTGTTCGTCATCCTCTCGACGCCGGTCGGGTTCCACCACCAGTACCTCGACCCCGGTATCGCGGAGGGGTTCAAGTTCATCGCGATGACGAACACGATGTTCCTGCTGTTGCCGAGCCTCCTGACCGCCTTCACCGTCGTCGCGAGCCTCGAGCACGGCGCCCGCCAGCGGGGCGGGAGCGGCCTGTTCGGCTGGCTCCGCTCGCTCCCCTGGGACGAGCCGGCCTTCGCCGGGGCGACGCTGGCGGGCCTGATGTTCGCCGCCGGCGGGTTCTCCGGGATGATCAACGCCGGGATGAACATCAACTACCTGATCCACAACACCCTCTGGGTCCCCGGCCACTTCCACCTCACCGTCGGGACCGCGGTCGCGCTGACGTTCATGGCGGTCTCCTACTGGCTCGTCCCCCAGATCACGGGCAAACGTCTCCAGCACCGGACGATGGCGACGGTCCAGCCGTACCTCTGGTTCGTCGGGATGACGCTCATGTCCAACGCGATGCATCGGGGCGGCCTGGCGGGCATCCCGCGTCGGACCGCCGAGCCCCAGTACCAGAACGTCGACTTCGCGACGGTGCTCGGCGGCGTCGGGGAGATCCGCACCCAGATCGCCGTGGGCGGCGTCCTCCTGTTCGCCAGCCTCGCGATGTTCCTCGTCGTCATGACGGGTACCTGGATGGCCGAGCGGGGCCGGGCGCAGCTGTCGGTCAACAGCTACCTGCCGCCGGCCCTGTCCGGCCCGGAAAACAGCCCGCGCGTCGTTGACAACCTGAAACTCTGGACGACCATCGCGGTGGTGCTCATCGTGTTCGCCTACGCGCTGCCGCTCGGGAGCATGCTCGCCGACGGGCCGCTCTCGCCGGGCAGCCCGCCGTTCGTGCCCGGCGTCCCCGTCCTCCCGTTCTAAAAGGCCCCCACCCCTACGATCAACCGTGTCATCGAAAGGGAATTCCGGAACCGAGGCGGAGGGCGACCCCACCGCCACAGCCACAGCCACCGAGGCCGATGCTGACGCCAACGCCAACGCCGACGCCGACGCCGACGCGGACGAGGAGCGGCGCCGACGCTGGGTCATCCGCCTCCTCGTCGGCCTGGGCATCGGCATCCCGGTCCTCGTCGAGGGCGCGACGTTCGCCAGCCTCGTCGGCGAACGGCTGTTCGGCGGCGGGGAGGACGCGAGCGCCCCCGTGTTCACGCAAACCCCGACCGCCGACCGGATCGGCATCGGCGACGAACTCCTCCCGTCGACCGCCCCCACCGACACGCTCGTCGACGCGGCGATCACGACGAACGGCGGCTGGACGCTCGAACTCACCGTGGAAGTCGACAACGCGACGGACACGGGGTACGGGCTCCGGCTGGGCCCCGTCTATACGGACGACGGGACGTCCATCGAGGGCGGCACGTCGACCGGCCGGATCCCGCCGGGCGGGTCCCGCACCGTAACCGGGACGTGGGATCTCCCGTCGAGCGACACGCCCGACGCGCTCGAACTCACCGCGCTGACGCTCCCCGAGAACGGGACGACCACGGCCGTGACCGAGCGCGTCCCCCTGGCGAAGGTGCCGGTTCGACGGTGACGGGCCGCCGGACCACCTCTTCCGGCCCGGCCGGCGAGCCGGCACCGCCCGCCGGCTCCGAACCGACTTTGTGACGGCCCGCCGTGGTCCCGGACATGGACGAACGCATCCACGATCACGCGGAGGTACTCGTCGACTGGAGCGCGCGGGTCGAAGACGGCGACGATGTCGTCATGTCCGTCGCGGAGGACGCCCACCCGCTCGGGGTGGCCGTCGCCGAGAAACTGGGCGAGCGCGGGGCGAACCTCGTCACGACCTACGCCTCGGGCGAGGTCCAGCGGGCGTTCCTCCGGGGCCACGACGGCGACTTCGACGAGGACCCGGACCACGAACTCGCGCTGTACGAGAACGCCGACGTGGGGCTGTACCTCGGCGGCGGGCGGAACACGAGCGCGATGGCCGACGTCCCCTCGGAGCAGAGGCAGGCCTACTCGAAGGCGACCCAGGGCCTCACCGAGGCACGGATGGACGCCGACTGGGTGTCGACGGTCCACCCCACGCGGTCGCTGGCCCAGCAGGCCGGCATGGCCTACGAGGAGTACCGGGACTTCGCCTACGACGCGATCCTCCGGGACTGGGAGTCCCTGGCCGAGGAGATGGAGCGCATGAAGTCGATCCTCGATGACGGGAGCGAGGTCCGGATCGTCAAGGACGGGACGGACCTCACGATGTCCATCGAGGAGCGGACGGCGGTCAACAGCGCGGCCTCCGTGGTCTACGACTCGCACAACCTCCCCAGCGGCGAGGTGTTCACGGCGCCCGCCGATCCGGAGGGCGAGGTCACCTTCGACGTGCCGATGACGGTGTACGGCAAGGGGATCCGGGACGTCACCCTCACCTTCGAGGACGGCGAGGTGGTCGACTACGCGGCCGTCCAGGGCGAAGAGGCCATCGAGGAGGTCGTCGAGACCGACGAGGGCGCCCGGCGCCTGGGCGAACTCGGGATCGGCATGAACCGCGGGATCGACCGGATCACGGACAACATCCTCTTCGACGAGAAAATGGGCGGGACGGTCCACCTCGCGCTCGGCCGGGCCTACGACGCCTGCCTCCCCGAGGGCGAGTCGGGCAACGAGAGCGCGGTCCACGTCGACCTCATCACGGACATGGACGAGGGCTCGCGCATGGAGGTCGACGGGGAGGTCGTCCAGCGGGACGGACGCTTCCGGTGGGAAGACGGATTCGAGGGGTAACCCAACGGACGGTGGGGCTTTTTCGTCGACGGTTTTCCGATCGTGTCACCGAACGCGAGCGCTCGCGCAAAGAGATCGATCCGTCGCCCCACGCCGGTGAATACCGACGGAGGGCAGGTGCAGCTGGTCGGGCTCACGCCGAACCGGTCGCCCGGTCGGCCGCGAGCAGTTCCTGATAGCGGTTGCGGATCGTCACCTCGCTCACGTTGGCCACCTCCGCGACGCGCTGCTGGGTGACCTTCTCGTCGACGAGGACGGAGCCGGCGTAGATCGCCGCGGCGGCGACGCCCGCAGGGCTCTTGCCGCTGTGGATGCCCCTGGCCTTCCCCGACTCCAGGAGTTCGTGGGCCCGACGCTGTGCGTCGTCGGGGAGGTCCAGGTCGGAGGCGAACCGGGGCAGGTAGCTCGCCGGGTCGGCGGGTTCGACGGCGAGCCCGAGTTCCCGGGCGAGATACCGGTACCCGCGAGCGAACTCCTGGCGTTCGACGCGGCTCACGGGCTCGAACTCGTCGAGCGTCCGGGGCGTCCCCGCCTGGCGGGCGGCGGCGTACAGGGCGGCGGTGGCCATGGCCTCGATGGACCGGCCGGGGAGCAGCTCCTCCTCGACGGCCCGCCGGTAGATGACGCTGGCCGTCTCCCGGACGTTCTTGGGCAGCCCCAGGGCCGAGGCCATCCGGTCGATCTCGCCGAAGGCCTGCTTGAGGTTGCGCTGGCTGGCGTTGCGGGTGCGGAACCGTTCGTCCCAGGTGCGCAGGCGGGACATCTTCTCCCTCGTCTCCGACGAGAGCGGCTGGCCCTTGGCGTCGGTGTAGCCTTTGCCGATTACCGACGACAGACCGCGATCGTGCAACGTTTCGGTGACCGGTGCGCCGACCCGACTTCGCTGGCGTTTCTCCTGCGTGGTGAACGACCGCCATTCTGGGCCGCGATCGACCTGGTCCTCGGCGACGACGACGCCACAGTCCTCGCAGACCTGCTCGCCGCGGCGCTCGTCGACGATCACGTCCCCGGCACATTCAGGGCAGACGGTCTCGTCGGACTCGTCGGCTGTCCGTTCGTTTGCGGGATCCGTGCGCTCAGGGCGGGGTCGTTCCCTGCTCCGGCTCGACCGGTTGGAGTGGCTCATGGTATGTAGTAGCGGGCGCGGGCAAGCGGTGGCCCGATCCTCCGTATTTCACCTTAGGAAGGTCCCCTCTTAATGGTTATACCCAATTAACTACGATCGTAGAAAACGCTCGCACTCGGGAGCCGATCCCGGGAGATCCGTGGGGAGCCGCGATCGGTTCGTGCTTGACGCCGCCCCCTGGATCGTAACCGCTTTGCAAGACACTCCATTATGGGCACGAAACCCAGGACCCCCATGCCACCATACGATCCCGATCCGGAGGACGATCGACCGGATCCCGTCGCCGAGGCCGTCGACCTCCTCGAGTCGTTCGAGTGCACCGAATACGAGGCGAAGTGTTTCGTCGCCCTCACCCGGATCGAGCAGGGGACAGCGAAAGCCGTCAGCGAGGTAGCCGACGTGCCCCAGGCCCGCGTCTACGACTGCATGGAGGCGTTGCAGCGTCGCGGGCTGGTGGACGTTCGGGGATCGACGCCCCGGAAGTACCGTGCGGCCACGCCCGGGGAAGCGGTCCGGACCCTCGAAGGCCGCGTGAAGGCTCGGCTCAAACGGCTCGAAACCCTCCTCCCCCGACTTGAGGCGCCCGAGGAGTCGGACGAAAAGGGCGTCTGGATCACGGACAGCGACGGGGGAGTCATAGAGCGGGTCCAGCGGTTGATCGAGGCGGCGGACGAGGAGGTTCTCATGGCAGTCGCGGTCGAGGACCTGCTCACCGAGGAAATCGTGGACGCCCTCCGGGAGGCCATCGCTTCGGGCGTCGCGGTCACGGTCGGCTCCCCGAGCGAGTCGATCCGGGCGAGGCTGTCGGCCGCCCTCGACGACGCCGCCGTGATGGAGACCTGGACCTGGTGGGACACCCACCCCATCGACGCCGGCGACCTCAGCAGCGTCCTCCTGGTCGACGGCGAGGCGTTGCTCGCCAGCACCGACGGCGAACCGAGCCCGGACGGTGCGTCCCGACACGCCGTCTGGACCGACCGCGAGGAAACGCCCCTGGTCCGACTCCTCCAGCCGTTGCTGGAAGCCGCTATCGTTGGTCAGGGTGAGGGGCCCGGGTCGGGACGCTCCACGCCGTAGCGACCGCGCGAGCGTCGTCGTTCCACCAGTCGCTCCGGCGCTCGTCGGCCGAGGCGTTCCCGAGCGGTTCCGGCCAGTCCGATGCCTCCTCGAACCCGAAGGCGAACCCGAGCCAGTAGCCGACGTGCCACCCCGTCGCTTGCACGTCGACGTCGATGAGCGAGATCTCGAGGCGGGTGTAGTACTCCAGGGCGCCGTCGCCGTCCTCGTCGACGCCGATCCGACGCCCGCAGGAGCCGTCGCCCTCCCCGCAGGGCATCTCGTCCGGGAAGGAGATCACGACGTCCGCGCGCTCCGGGTCGTCGACGAACTCGAAGGAGACGTTCCCGGGTACGGTGCCGCCGGCCCCCCGGTCGTAGTACCGCACGGCGTGGCGGATCTGGTCGCGGACCGCGTCCCGCTCGGTCACCCCGGAGTCGTTGACGTGAACCGTCAGCGTGTCGTCTTTCCAGGGCACCGCCCGTTCCGTCGCGTTCGGTTGCGGGAGAGTCGTCACCAGCGTCCCCGGGGCCATGACGTCCCGTGGCGCATCGCCGTGGTCCAGTCCGAACACGTGACCCAGTTCGTGTTTGATGACGTGGACCGTCGACTCGTCGCTGAGGCCGGCGACGACCTGGACGGTCACCGGACGGTCGATCCGCTCGCGGGCCGTGACGTAGGGCGCACAGCCGATCGTGTCACCCGGTCCGTCACAGTCGGTGATGTCCCGGACGATACGGATCTCGACGTCCGGGTCGGTCGCGTCCGGGTCGAGGACGAACTCGACCGGATACCCGGCGTACCGGGACGCGTTCCCCTCCCAGTAATCGAGCGCCGCGCGAACCAGCGGCGGGAAGTCCCGGCCGCCGCCGGTCACGTCCTCGACGGCGACCACGATCGGTTCGTCCGGCCAGATCCGACCCGTCGCATCGTCGGCCGTGGTTCTGGCTGCAGTTGCACTCTCCGTGGTCGTCGGCGTGGGTCCGGCCACGGACGCCGTCGTCGTGGGCGTGGGTGAGTCGTTCCCCGACGAGAACACGCCGCCGGTACAGCCGACCAGGAGGACGAGCAGGACCACCAGGAGGGCACGACGAACCATTCGGACTGAGTTAGGGAAAGCGGCGTATCAGCTTTGGGTGCCGCCCGCGGACCGTGTTTCGGCGCGGGATCCCGATGTCACGGAGTCGGAGCGCCACGGTACGTCGGATCACCCCCGGAGCTAACGGGCGAATACTTATCCGAACCCGGCCCGCCCTGCCACCCATGTTAGCAGACCACAAACGGGGAGGTCGACGGTAACGTGGACCTCCGCCGTTGGACGCCGCTGACGTTCCTGTTCCCCGGCCGGTACGTGGACCGCGACGACCGGTGGTCGGACTTCGACCTCCTCGAGTGGTCCGAGGAGGAGTACGACTGGACGCAGGACCCCTGGAACGGGTTCCGTGACTTCGCCCAGCGTCCCGCCGATACGGTCGAAACGGGACGCGGGGACTGCGAGGACTACGCCCTCGTCGCGCTGTCGTGGGCCGTCGCCGCCGATCGCGAGGGCATCGGCCTGGGGTTCTGCTGGGAACCGGGAACGCCGTGGCCGACGCACGTCATCGCCTTCGACGAGGAACGGGTGTACTCTTCCGGGAACACGACCGAGACGGAAGTCGACGAGTGGATCGAGGACTCGAAATACTCGTTCGCCCTCCGCCGGCGGGTCGGGTAACGCGGGGCTCGGGGCCGGTCGTCGGACGGATGCGTGGTCGTCGGGTCGATCGTCCCCGTCGGGGACCGTGGCCGCTCGACGGGTTGGGGGCGCCGACCACCGGGCCGATCGCCGATCGACCACGCTGGCGCCGCGCCGGTCACTCGTCCGTCGCCTCGCTCCCGGGCGAGAGTTCCGTGGCTCGCCCGAAGCCGAGAACGAGAAGGACCGACCCCGCGAGCCCCGTCGCGAGGAAATCCAGGGGCCAGTGCCACGGGAAGCGTGGCGGCGGATCCCGCACGCTCCCGGGGAGCGCCCGGAGCGCCGGGACGTACCAGAAGAGGTACGCGACGAGGTAGAAGCCCCCGATGATCGTCCACAGCCAGTCCGTTCGCCGGAGCCAGTCTCGAACGTCCATGCCCCGGGGATGTGCCGGCCACGGCCCTAAACCTGTTCCTCGGTAACAACCCACGAACCGGGCCCCGCCAGTCCCCGCCAAACCAAGTAACCCGCGACGATCGCCAGTACTCCCACGAAAGCGGCCGTCAGGACGAACGATCGTCGACGGCGGCGGGTCGCCCGATCGGTCGCGCCGCGCCACTCGATCGCGCGATCGGCGACGTACTCGTCGACGCCATCCGCTTCGACCACGTCGAACCGGGCGTTTCCGGCGAAGTCGAACGGGGCCAGGAGCCACTGGAGCACGTCGACGAACCGGTCCGCGTCGGCCCTCGTGGCCCACCCGTACAGTTCGAGGAACTCGCCCGGTCGATCGCCGGCCAGCCAGAGTTTCCGCCTGAAACCGGGGAGTCCCGCGAAGAAGGGCGTCGCGACGTTCGAGACCGGGTCGAACAGGACCGCGCGCAGCGTCGTCCCGGCCTCCGGGTCGGCCACCTGCATCCGGAAGACGAGGACGACGCCCGCTTCGGCGGCCCCGCTTGCGGGGTCGAGGACCGTCTCGCGATAGACGACGGACGTGTTCCCGTCGGGAAACTCGAGGACGTCTCCCACCCGCTCCCGGGGGAACCGAACCCGACCGTCGAGCAGGTGTTTGAGCCCTCGCCATCCCGACCGTCCCAGAGTGAGTGCGTCTCGCAGTGCCATCGGTGACCCCCGTAACGGACCGTCCAGTCCAGCGTTCCAGTCTCGTACGGCCGGGAAGGTGATAACGGTTTACCACACGCTCGGGACTCTCGCCGGTCGATCGGTCGCCCTCGCCAGTCGTTCCGGTGGTCTCGCCAGTCGCACAGGCCCTCCTCACCCCCTGCGCACAAAGATTATTGTCGCAGTGCTCCCTTGGGAACAGGAATATGGGGAATGGTAACCCTTGGCACGAATTCCTGCGGTGGCTGGGGCGGGCCTGGCGCAAGGTGGCGTCCAGCATGGGGTGGGTGCGCGAGACGACGGGGTTCTTTCGGGTCGATCCGCACACTGCCGTGACCTTCCGGGCGATCGCCGACGCGATCGTCCCGGAGACGCCGGCCCTCGAGGCGGAACTCGGCCCGGAGCACGTTCCCGGCGGACTGGCGGTCGGCCTCGACGACTTCCACGTCGCCTACGTCGACGACGGCTTCCAGTTCGGGTTGCCACACGTCGGCTTCGTGGGGAACGCCCCGCTGGCCGACCCCGTCGCGCACGTCCTCGACCTCGCGGCGCGGGAACTCGTCCGTCGCGGCGAGAACGAGTCGGCGCTCAGCGACGATCGCCCCGTGGCACTCGTCGACCTCGGCGAGGCGCCGCCCCCGGAGGTCAGGGCGGCCGCCGGACCGTTCGCGAAACTGTCGCGAAAGGACCGGCTGCGTGCGATGGCCATCCTCGACGAGTTCGAGGTGGAGGTTTCACCGTCCGCGGACGAACTGTTCGAACTCGACGCCGGGCTGGTGGGCCAACTCGTCGTCGGCTTCGCGGAGATGATCTACTACAGCGAGTGGCAGGGGTACGACGAGTTCGACCGCCCCCCGAGCGACCGCGCCCATCCGAACGATCCGGCGGCCGTGCAAAGCTGGCGACAGACGGGGTTCCCCGGGTTCGCGAACGGCTACGCCGCCCTCCGGGGGTACCTCGGGACGCCCGACGGATCGCTTGGGGACGGCGAGTCGTGGACGACCATCGACGACGGGACCCCGTCCCCCGTCCGGATCGTGCACGAATCGGGGTCCTTCCGGGAGAACGACTACGACACCAGCGGGTACGAGGAACCCTACCCGGAGTGAGACGATGGTGAAGGACAACTACGACGTCGTCGTGGTCGGTGCGGGCGGTGACGGCCCGGTCGCCGCCTGGAAACTCGCGGAGGCGGGCCTGTCGGTCCTGGTCCTGGAGGCTGGCCCGTTCCACGGCAACGAGCAGTGGCCGAACCCCCACGAGGACCCCGGCGGCGAGGCGTCCTCCAGCGTCGAGGACCTGAGCGGCGAGCTGCTCGACGAGCAGTTCACCACCCGCGAGTTCGAGATGGTGAACGAACTCCTGTTCGGCCCGGCCGACCACGATCGGGGCTTCTGGTTCCGGAAGTTCCCGGGGGACGGCGCGATCCTGCAGTGTGCCGGGGTCGGCGGCACCACGCTGCATTACACCGGGTGCCATCCCCGGGCGTATCCGGCGTCGATCGACGAACAGGGCCACTGGCC
>JBLGCL010000023.1:0-22090 GCA_047617305.1 Natronomonas sp. | reverse complement strand
CCGACTACCCGGACACGAGCCCCGAATGGCGGCGCAACGTCCTGGTTCGGTCGGACAGCGTCGGGGCGATGGAACTCTCGACCGGATCCGTCGGGACGCCGAGCGAGGCGGTACAGGCGGCCCTCGACGGCGGGTTCGAACTCGATTACCACCAGCTCGAGTGAGCGTGGCCACTGAGGAGCGATTGATCACGGCCGGGAGGCGGAGCGAGTCGTAACGGGGCTGACAGTGGTTTCGTCCCTCGAACGCTCTCCGACAGCCGCTGTTCGTATTCACTATCGCTCCCGCGTCTCGAGTGCCGCGGCTATTCCTACCGGGACGCCGACTCCCCCCGCAACTGCCGGAGTTCCGTCCGGAGCGCGTCGCGCTCGAGTAACGCGAACCCGGCGACGATGCTACAGAACCCGACGACCGTCGGTGGCGCGAGTCGCTCCCCGAGGACGATCCACCCGCCGACGGCGGCGAAGGCGGGGGCGACGTATCCCACCAGGTTGATCTCGACCGGGCCGAGTCGGTCAAGGAGCGCGAAGTACAGGAGGTAGCCGACCCCGCCGGCGACCAGGGCGAGGTATCCGAGACCCAGCACCGCCTCCGGGGTCCACTCGGCCGCGGCGAACGACTCCCCCGGGAGCGCGACACTCAGGACGTGGAGGAGCGGGGCGCCGACCAGCATCATCCACGCCTGCATCGACCGGACCGGGAGGTCGGTCGATCGGCCGGGCGGTTCGGTTCGGAACCGCCGGGTGAGGACGGCGCCGAGTGCGAACGCGGCCGCCGAGAGGAACACGAGCGTCACGCTCCGGACGTCCGCCGACAGTAACCGGTTCGGGTCGGGGTTGGCGATGACGCCGACGCCGAGAAGACCGAACCCGAACCCGACGATGTCGGGGAACGAGACCGACTCGTCCGGAAGGAGCGCGGCGGCGACGCCGCCGCGAGGACCGGATCGAGGCTGATGACGACGCCGGCGACGGCGCTGGACACGTACTGCTGGCCGGCGAACAGGAGGGCGTGGGGGGCTGCGACGAAGAACGCCCCGCCGAGACCGACGACGATCCAGTCGGCGCGGGTCCGGGGGCGCCACCGGTCGGCGGTGACGGCGGCGAAGGCGAGGACGACGAGGCCCGCGACGTCGAACCGCAAGGCGGCGAGGAGCACCGGCGGAACGTGCTGGACGGTCGCGCGGGTCGCCACGAACGAGAACCACCAGAGGGCCGCCAGCGACGCGAAGCGCCCGACCGTTCCGGGTCGATCCATGGCCGCCCCAGACGGGCCAAATGACAAAACTTTATGTTTTATATTGATACTTACCCACACGGTTTCGCACCGGCGTGACTGCGGAGTGGTCCGGGGGTCTTACACGTGAAGCGGGCGAGGAATTCCGCGCCCCCATCGGGAGTGGTTGGGAATCGGAATGGACGGAAGGGACGGGGCACCAGTCGCCGGTGCTGCCCCCGTTTTCGTCCCACGTCTCTCCTCCAGCCCCCGTAGCCTTGAAGCCGGTTCGGCCCGACCGGCACGGACGATGACCTGGACGCGTCGCGGGGTTCTGGCGGCGGGGGTCGCGGGGGCGGCCGGCTGCGTCAGCGCGCCACGCCGGTCGAGCCGGGCCCCGTTGGACGCGGGCCCCACCGACGCCACCATCGGGTTCGTCGGCGACGTGATGCTGGGCCGGAGCGTGAACGACCGGTGGGCCGACGGGACCCAGGCCGGCGTCTGGGGATCCACGCTGGAACGCCTCCGGGCGCTCGACGGCCTCGTCCTGAACCTGGAGTGTTGCGTCTCGGATCGGGGCGAACCCTGGCCGGACAAGACCTACTCCTTCCGGGCCGATCCGGCGTTCGCGGTGCCGGCCCTGCAAGCGGCGGAGGCGTCGGTCGCCAGTCTCGCGAACAACCACGTCCTCGACTTTCGCGAACCCGCGCTCGTGGACACCCGGGCCCATCTCGCCGACGCGGGCGTCGCCCACACGGGCGCCGGTCGGAGCCGCGACACTGCGCTCGCCCCGGCCGTCGTCGACGCCGGCGGCCTGACCGTGGCGACGGTCGCGTTCACCGATCAGTGGTCGCCGTACGCCGCCACCCGAACCGGGGCGGGCACCGCCTACGCGCGGCTCGACCGGTCCGATCCCGTAACCCGGTCGCTCGTCCGGGACGCGCTCGATCGCGCGAGCGCCCACGATCCGGACCTCGTCGTCGCCTCGTTGCACTGGGGCCCGAACTGGGAGACGTCGCCCGACCCCACGCAGGTCGATTTCGCCCGATGGCTCGTCGACCGCGGCGTCGACGTCGTGCATGGCCACAGCGCACACGTGCTCCAGGGCGTCGAGGTGTATCGGGGCCGGCCGATCATCTACGACGCTGGCGATTTCGTCGACGACTACGTTCACAAGGGAGGGTTCCACAACAAGCGGAGCGCCCTCTTCGAACTGGTCGTCTCCGGCGGCCGTCTCGACGTGCTTCGGGTCGTGCCGATCGAGATCGAAGACGCGGCGGCCACCCTGGCCGACGAGGGCGCGGCCGCGTGGGTCCGGGAGGCGATGCGCGAGCGGTCGAAGCCGTTCGGAACGCCCGCCGACCGTGCCGGTGACGGATTGTTGATCCCGTTGTGAGGTCGCTGCTCCCGTGTGAACGGCAGGAATTCGATTCGCACTGTCGGGGGCGATCGAGAGCGTGGACTGGTGCGGGCGTCACTTCCGAAGCCGGGGCGCTCGACGGGCCGGCGTCACCTTCCAGGGATACCGGCCTCCTGCGCGATCTACCGCGATCGACGAAAGGCGCGGACGGTGTCCCGCTTGCTCGACGAACTGGTTTCCTCGACGAGACCCAGCTCCGTGAAGACGCGGTTCCAGTCGCGGTAATACAGCGGGACGCCCTCGTCGACGAAGTTCACCCGGGAGCTTACCGTCCGGGCGGGTTCGTCCGCCGTTTCGTCCGCGCCCTCGCCCTCGTTCTCGGCGGTAACGAGGAGGTCGCCCGTGATCCTGACCAGTTCTCCGAAGACCCATTCGACGTCCGGGTGGAGGTGCTGGAGCGTCTCCACCGAGTAGACCGCGTCGAACTGGCCGTCGTCGAAGTCGCGGACGACGTCCTCGATCGCGTCGAGGTAGAACGTCCCGTCGGCGGCCAGGTCGGGATAGTGTTCTTCCATCACGTCGAGGGCGTCCTCGTTGACCTCGATGCCCGCCAGGTTCTCGTAGCCGTGGTCGCGGAGGTGCGAGAGGTGCCGCCCCGAACTGCAACCCAGTTCCAGGACGGACGCGTCTCGCCCGACGTACCGATCGAGCAGTCGTCGGATCGTCTCGCTGGTCTCGTCCGGGCCGTAGTAGGCGTAATATTCCGGCGAGTACTCACCCGTGCGTTCCGCCCACTCGCGGCGAACCTCGGAACAATTCACGCCGTATCACTACCGGGAACACCTATAGACCCGTCGGATTTCCTCCCCGGTTCGGGATCGTCGTACTGGTAGGCGCACGTTCCGACCCGTATGGCGTCCACGCCACTCACCAGCGAGACGTACGGGACCCACGACCATCCTTGTTGGGTCGGGTCGGAACGACGAACCGGTTCAACCGGTCCCCGGGACCATCGGTTTGGGCCAGGCAGGGCGCCGCTCGCAATCATCGGAACCACTGGCGGGTACCGTCCGGATCGAGAGCCGACCCGCGTTTGGGAGCGGAATGGAGTGACAGTATCCCTACCAAAATGGGTTTCAGCGAGGCTCTAAGTGGCATGGGGACCTATCGTGAAATAACGGGAGCGACCTCACACGGTCTTTACAAACGCGTCTCGGTCTGGGTCGCCGGGGCCGTCCCGGCGCCCCTGCGTTCGGGACGCTGCCGCCGGTCGTCCGCTCACGCGGTCGGCGGTCCCATGGAGGTGGATACGAATGCGCCACTCCCTCGACGTCAAACTCCCGGACGGACCGATCCTGAAGTACTACGCCTACGTCGCGACGGGGGCAGCGTGGTTCATCGTGCCCATCTGGACGCTGTTCCTGCTGGAGCAGGGCCTCTCGTACACCCAGCTGGCGATCCTGAACGGGGTCTGGTGGACCGCGACGGTGCTGGGCGAGGTGCCGACGGGGTACGTCGGCGACCGGATCGGTCGCCGCAACTCCCTGTTGCTTGGGTCGCTGACCTCCGTCGTCGCCGTCCTCGCCTTCGGCCAGATGTCCTCCTTCTGGGGCATCCTGGCCGTCTACGTCGTCTGGGGCGTCGGCACGACCTTCCGGTCGGGGGCCGACAGCGCGTGGCTGTACGACACCCTCGCCGAGGACACCGACGAGGAGGCGTTCACCCGGATCAAGGGCCGGGGCAGTTCGATCCGCCTGGCCGTGATGGCGGGAAGCGCCGCGGTCGGCGGCTACCTGGCGGCGGTGGACATGTACGCCCCGTTCGTCGCCACGGCCGCCGTGGTCGCCGTCGGCGCGACGGTCACGCTGACGATGCCCAAGAACCGGGCCTACCGCGAGGAGTGTCGGGGCGGGGCGAAGGAGACGCCCGCCGACTGCCCCGACGCCGATGCCTTCGGCCCGCGCGACGCGATTCCGGTGATCCGGGACACGCTCGCCGCGCCGCCGTTGCGATCCTTCGTCGTGGCCGTGGGGGCGTTCTACGCCATCGCCTGGAGCGCGGGGATGTACACCCAGCCCATCGCCGAGGACGTCGCGTTCCGCCTCGGCATGGACGAAGCCGGGATGACCGCGATGCTCGGCTGGTTGTACGCCGGCTTCTCGGCGGTTTCGGCGGTCGTCACGTTCTACGCCGACCGCCTCGAGGCGGCCATCGGCGCACAGGTCTGGGTCAGGGTCGCGCCCGCCCTCCTGGGTCTGGCGTTCCTGCTGGCGTCGCTGGTTCCGGTGCTGGCCGTTCCCGCGTTCTTCCTGATGCGGGCGCTGTTGAACGCCACCGACGTCCTGAAAGATCGCTACGTCAACGACAGGACCGAATCGCTCGGCCGGGCCACGGTCCTCTCGGCCGCTTCGATGCTGTTCGGCCTCGCCCGGGTCCCGTTCCGCCTGCTGTCGGGCGTCGTGGGGGACCTGACAGCCCCGCTGACCGCGGTGGGGATCATCGGTGCGCTGCTGGTCCTCAGCGCGACGCTCGTCGTCCTTCGGTACGGAATCGACGTGCCGGCCGGCACACCGGGTGAAGAACGAACGTGTCGGGCGTGCTAAATATCCGGTCCCGGTCGTCCCCGACGGGCGATCAGAGGTTCCGGTCGATGACGGCCTTCGCGGCGGTGGCCTTCTCCTTCCAGCCGTACCCCTCGTCGTAGACGTGTCGCTTGTTGTCCACGACCTCTTCGGGCGTGGATTCCTCGAACCCCCCGCGATCCCAGGCGCCGCTCTCGCGGAGCCACTCGACGACCTGCTCGCGCGTCTCCTCCCAGGAGAGCCCGACCATCTCGTAGTACGCGATGATGGCGAAGATCGAGTTGTCGTGACAGCCGGGGACCGATCCCTTCTCGTAGATCGTCCGGACCGGTTCGATCGTCGGTTCGGTGACCGCGTCGCGGTACTCCTCTGGCGTCCGAAGGACGAGGCCGTCGTCGGTTTCGGCGACCCGCTGGCTCGTGACCAGCCGGTTCAACGCGGCCGCGTGCAACGCGTCCCAGTCGCCGTGGGCCGCGGCCCGGAGGTCGTCCTCGGGGATCGGATCTTCGGTCCGGGAGAGGATCGCGAGGCTGTCGACGTAGGCCTTCTCGATCGTCGTCCACTCGGTCCCCGTGAACCGACAGGCCGGATCGTGGAGGTTGTTCGTGCTCCGGCAGTCCGGACAGGGGTATTCGAAGTGGCGGGCCACGCCCGAGGCCACGGCTGGCCGACAAATGAGTCTACTGTTTTTTCGGGTGGAACGGGGCGGGTGTCGTTCCTGCGATTCCCGTCGACGTGGTGTTCGAAATTCCCCGCGACGGCTCGACCCCGTTCCTCGATCGCCGCCGGATCGGGACGTCCGTCGGCGGCCGGAGGCAGGGTTTTGAGATCCCGCCCCGTAGTTCGCCCATGGAAGCGACGCAACCGGCGTACCTGGGCGTCGACGCCGCGCCCGACGGCTGGGTGGCGGTTCGCTACGACGACCGGTACGTCGACGCGCGGTGGTATTCGGACGCCGAGACGCTCTGGGAGGACAACCGTGGGGCCGAAACGATCCTGATCGACGTCCCCGTCGGACTTCGGGAGACGAGCGCCGATCCTCGGCCGTGCGATCGCGATGCGAGGGACCTGCTCGGAGCGCCGCGTGCCTCCAGCGTCTTCACGCCGCCCGTCCGCTGTGCGGTCTACGTCGGCAGTTACGAGTCGGCAAAACGGATCCAGGAACGCAAGACCGACGGGAGCCTGGGCCGGCAGGCCTACGCCATCGCGGACCGGATCTGGGCGGTCGACGAACTGCTCCTGTTCGGCGAGCCGTCGCCCGTCGGAACGGTCCGCGAAGCCCATCCGGAAGTGTGTTTCTGGGCGCTCAACCGGGACCTCAGGTCCGGCGGGCACGCCGCCACGACGTACTCCAAGACCGGGCAGCCGGGGCTGGCGTTCTGGGAGCGAGTCCGGATCCTCGAGGCCGTCGACGAGGCAATCCTGTCCCACCTCCAGCACGCCGGGGACACGCTCGTCGAGGGGACCAGGAGCGACGGCGACCTGGCGTTCGGCAACGACGACCTGATCGACGCCTTCGCGCTCGCGTTGACGGCGAGCCCGTTGACCGGGCCGATCGAAACGCTACCCCGGAGCCGGGACGACGAGGAGACCGATCCGCGGGGGTTGCCCATGGAGATGGTGTACGCCGAACCAAGGGCGTAACGAATCGACCGTCGCGTTTATCGGGGTTCGCGCGGAAGTCGGGAGCGATGCGGCGGCTTCACGCCCGGTATCCGTTCCTCGAAACGGCCCGTCAGGCGGTCGAGGAGGCGGAGGTCGACCTGGCGGAACTGGTCGTGCGGGAGTCCACCATCGTTGAACGCGCCCGTGAACGCGTGATAAGCGCGCTCACCGCCGGCACGACCGGTGAGCCACACCGAACCCCCCGCGTCGAACTGCTCTCCTATCCCGTCGCCCGCGTCCTCGTCTCGCTCGTCGACGAGGGTGCCATGGCGTCGCTGTACGCCCGTGCCGAGGCCGCGGACGCGGCCGAACGCCTCCGGGATGACGTCGAGGACGACACGCAGTTGCGCTCGACGGACGACGACCGGATGACGCTCGATCGGCTCCTCCGGGAGTTCGACCTGACCGACGCGACGACGGAGACTGCCGACGGCTATCGGCTCGACGTGTCGGCGTACCTCGAACTGGCGGCCGAACGCGACGGGGACGAGTGGCGACTCGTCGGGCGGCCGGTGGCCGACGGAACCGTTCCGGTCGACCGCGACGAACTGCTGACCCTGCTCGAACAGGCCGTCGAGGAACGGGTCGCGGAAGGGCTCCCGCTTGCGGTCCCCGACCCAATCGTGGACGCCCTGGAGGACGAGGTCGCGGCCGTCAGGGCGGCCCTCGACGATCACCAGTTCGCCCACTCGTTCGACGCCGTCGTGCCGGAACGGTTCCCGCCGTGCATGACGGCGCTCCTGGACCGGATCCGGGACGGCGAAGAGGTGCCGGCCCACTCGTCGTTCGCCGCGATCGGCTTCCTCTCTGCGGCGGGCATGAGTCCGGACGAAATCGCGGAGCAGTTCGGCCCGGACGCGGCGATCGACGACCGGACCGTGGCCCGACAGGTCGACCGCGTCGTCGACGAGAACTCGGGGATCCAGTACGCGCCGCCGAGCTGTGCGACGATGCAGGCCTACGGGGACTGCGTGAACCGCGACGACGTCTGTGCCACCATCTCGCATCCGCTCGCGTACTACGAAACGCGGCTCTCCGGTTCGGAGGGCGGGGCGGAGGCGCCCGACGGCGACGGTCAGTAGTCCGCGTTGGCCAGCAAGAGGCCGATCGCGACCATTCCCAGGATGAAGAGAACGAGGAGTCCGACGACGACCAGCCCGCCCTGACTGGTCAGGTCACCGTTGTTCGAGTAGCTCGAACCGAGGAAGACGAGGAGGATGATGAAAACGATAACGGGGAGGATGGCCGCGCCGGTCTCCACGATCGTCTCGCGCTCGATGTCCATGCCTGTTCGAGGCGGTTCCCACGCTCCGGGCAAAAGCGTGTCGAAGCGCGGAAGCGGGCGGTTCGTGTCGGTCAGGCCACGTATTCGACGCTCCCCAGCTGCAGAAACGCCGTCTCATAGCCCTCGTGGCGCGCTACCTGGGCCGGGACGTCGCCACTGATGACGGCGCGATCCCCCGACTCCACCGACGGAACGACGGCCCCGTAGTGGTAGCCCAGGGCCGGATCGATCGCCCGGGTGAGGGGACGGCTCGCGGTCTCGTCGCCGTCCCGCCGTACCGTCGCGGCGAGCCCCATCGCAGGGATCGTCAGCCGGTTGTAGGGCGTCCGTGCCGAGACGGCGAGGTACGACTCGTCCGCGCCGGCGCCGAACCGACCGGCGTCGTCGAGGACGGTCGTCGCCAGAACGGCGTCGTGGGCCCGCTTCGCGCCCAGCGCGCGACCGGGAAGCTCTCCCCGGGGCGGCGCCCGGCCCAGCGGCGTTCCGTTCATCGACATCGGCTCGGCCGCGGTCGCCGTTCCGGCCCTGTCCGGCGTCGTCCGGATGGCGAGGTCGCGCTTCTCGGCTTCGCTATACTCGAAGGGGAGGGTCGCCGTCGCGGGGTCGCCGAAGCGGCCTGCGAACGATCCGGTCCGGCGGATCGAGAGCCCGCCGATGGTGACCGCAACGTCATACTCGCCGTCGCCCTTCTCGAGGTCGAGGTTGTCGCCGTAGTGGACGCCCATGACCGGCGAGAGCATCGGGTAGAGGACCTCCTGGGCCACCAGGTCGCCGTCCCTGGTGATCTCGACCGAGACGCCGGCCTCGGGGATCGCCGTCCCCGTTTCCGGATCCCAGACCGTCGCCATGAGGTGGACGTCGTCGGCGTCGCGGATCGACGTCCGCGAGACCGACCGTCCCGAGACGGTCCAGAACCGGTGCGGGTAGCTGTAGGTCAGCCGCACCCGAAACGGTCCCGCGTCCACGGTTCCCACGCCCGCCATTCCCTCGACGTGCGTCGGGTAGTAGACGCGGTCGGGACGGTCCTCCAGCACCGGCGGAACCGCCAGGGGTTCCGTCTCCACCCCGCCGAAACAGCCCGCGAGGCCGACGCTGCCGACGCCGGCGGCCGTCGCGAGGAATCCGCGTCGATCCATCCCTCCTCGCTTGGACGTCGAGGAAAAAACGACTGTCGGTCGCGACAACGGCCGGGCGCCGGACTCCCCGGCGACAACCCCCGTTTCGGGTGGAAGCCTTACCCGTCTCCGGCACGTAGAATGCGGTACGTCGGCCGGGCGGGACCCCGTCCGGCCGTCCACGCCAATGACGCACTCAGCACACGCACCCGCGTCACGGAAGGAGTCGCTGCCCCTGCCGCCCGACGGAACCCTCGACGATCGCTCCCGGCGGGCCCGCGAGGAGCGCATGGCGGTAACGGCCTTCGGGACGAACGTTTACCAAGTCGCCAGCGAGAGCGGCTACACCTACCTCGTCGACGTCGGCCTGGGTCGGTGCACCTGCCCGGATCACGCGATCCGGGGCGAACGGTGCAAGCACCTCCGGCGCGTCGCCATCGAGATTACCGAGGGTCGCGTCCCACCGCCGGGGCACGTCGCCCGTTCCTGCCGGGTCTGCGGCGAGGAGACCTACGTCCGCAACGACGCCGACCCGCCGTTCCACTGCGAGTCCCACCGGCTGTCGGTCGGCGATCGCGTTCGGGATCGCGAAACCGGCGTCAGCGTGGTCGTGGTGTCCGTCTCCGATCGCCGGGCGGACGAGGTGACGGTGACCGCGACGGGCGACCTGGTCGCCGATTACGCCGGTAACGAGGGCTACCCGCGGGACGACCCCGTGGTTGGCGTCGTCTATCCGGAATCGATCCGGATGTCCCCGGGGGGCGCACGGCCGCCCGAACTCCGCGTGTACTCGTTCCCCTACTCGCGGCTGGAACTCGAGTGAGCAGCGGGACGGGTTGTGACCCGCTCAGCCGTACTTGCGCAGTTGCGATTCGATGTAGTCCTCCAACGCCGCCCGATTTTGCCGAATCACGTCCGGATCCTCGAGCGTCACGCCCCGCTCGACGGCGCCGAGTGCGGTCGAATAGACGTACTCCGCGACGCGCTCGGAGTTGACGGCTCGAAACTGGCCGTCGTCGATCCCGTTTTCGATCGCCCGAATGAGCTCCGAGACGATCAGCTCGTCCGACCGTTCCAGCTGTTCGTGGTAGCCCTCGTGGTAGGGTGCCTGCGATCGTAGTTCGAGGATCGCCCGTCGAAATCCGACCTGTTCGTCGTCCATCTCCGGTGGCAGCAACCGGTCGACGATCGTCATGAGGTGATCGTACGGATCGTCGTCCTCGATCTCGTCCAGTTCGGCCTCGAACCGGTCCAGCAGAAACCGCAGGAAATCCTCCAGGAGGCTCTCCTTGTCGTCGTAGTGGTAATAGAGCAGGGACCGACTCTTCTCGAACTCGTCGGCGATGTTCGAGATGCTCGTCTCGGGATAGCCGTGTTTGCAGAGCGCACGGTGCGTCGCGTGCATGATGGCTCCCTCGGTCGTTTCCGGGGTCTCGGCGTCGGTCATCGACTAGCCGTTTGGTCAGGACCCGGGAAAAAACGTCCTTTCCATCTACCGACCGTCCACTCCTGTGGCGTCCTGTCTGGGACCGGGGGCGATCGTCCGTTCGGCGTCCGCCATCGCCCCGTCACTGGATCCGGCGATGACCGCGTCGGTGCTAGCCGGAGGGGCAGTCGAAAAGCTTATGTCTAGCTGAACGGGCATTCAAATCGTGATCAGTCACTCCGCGAGGTAGCCGAGGATACCCGTTGCACTCGGCCGATCTGCCCCGGTTTGGTCCCCGTGCGTGTGAAACCCGAGACGTTCCGACCGATGCCCCTGTGCCCCGATGTCGAATCGCGACTCGGTTCGTGGCGGCGAGAGTTGCGTGAACACGTCCAGGAGGTCATCGAATCCGACGGCAGTGGCCCGATCGGTACCGACGGCGATCCCTATCCCGACGGAGAGCAGGTCGGCTTTGCCCCGTTACTCGTCCTGTTCGGCGGTCGCCGCGTCACTGACACCGATCGGTCCGCTCTCGGTCCGGCAGCAGCGGTCGAGTTCGCGAGACTTCACCTGCGAGAGCACGGGGCCCTGGTCCGGGAAGACGGGACGCCACCCACTACCCCACTGCTTGCGGGGGATCTCTATCGAGCGCTCGCGAGCCGGTTCGTCGTAGAACAGGAGTTCCCTCCGTCCCGACGTCTCGAAGCACTGGACATCCTCTCCCGATCGGTGTTGGACCAGGTGGAAGCGATCGGGCTCGACGAGTCAATCGATTTCGATTGGCTGCTCGCGGACGGCGCCGTCGAGATCAGTACCGTTCTCTTCGCGCTGAGCGACGATCAACGTCAAACGCTTCGAGCGTACACCAGACGCCTCCGTTCGAGCCGACGGGATTCCCGGTCACTCAGTTCGGGTAAAACGCCTTCGGAGAACGCCATCGAAGATTGATGGAGAACTGCGACTCACGGAACCGAGACGGTTCTCGGGAGGTCGTCGCCGCCGGCAGCAAGGCGTTTACTGAACGTTCATTCAAATTCGATGGGTTTAACTCCACCTCTCCGTCAGTCCCGAACGAACACTACTCGCGTTAGTATGACAATGACAACAATCTATAGTCGGGCGTTTCACCCATGAGCCGGGTGCAACGCATCACGGAATCGATCATCGGGTACAGCAAGCTCGCGATCGCCGTCATGCTGGTCCTGACGGTGCTCGTCGGGGCTGGTGCCGGCCAGGTGGACCAGTCCTCGTCGCTCGACCAGTTTCAGAGCGACACCGAGGCCGCGGACAAACTCGGATACATCGAGGAGAACTTCTCGACCGGTCCCGATAACCGGACGACGGTCCAGCTCATCGTCAGGGGTGAGAACGTCCTGGATAAGGAGTCGTTGGTCTCGATCCTCCGACTCGAACGAGCGTACCGAAACGACCGATCGATCAACCGGACGCTCGTCGAGAACCGATCCATCGTCGGCGTTCCGAACCTGGTGGCTAGAGCCGCGATCCGCGGCGAGCAAGCCCGCGAACTCCAGCGAACCGCCGCGGAGTTCGAGCGACTCAACCGGACCGTGCAGGAGGAACGCGCTACCCTCGAAAAGCGTGGCACCGAACTCAATGCGACGGCTGGCCAGCTCCAGTCCGCGCTGAATACCCTTCGAGCCGATCCGTCGGCCAGTGTCCGGACCCAGTTCGAACAGGTCCAGGCACGGGCCCCCGTCGAACTCAACCGGACCGATTACGCGATCTTCAACCGCTCGGCCACCCTCCTCCGGAGTGCCCAGAACCATTCGCAGGCCGAACGCGCCTATCGAACGGGCACGCGAGGCGTGCTCGCGGACGACTACGCACAACTCGAACGACGGAGCGAAACACTCGCCGAGAAGGGCGCCCAGCTCCAGGAACTCGGCAAACAGCTCCGGCAGCAGCAAACCCAGCTGGAGGCCCCATCCTCCCCGTCGCTCCAGGCCCAGATCGAGCAGTTGCAGTCGATGAACCGGACCCGGATCGATCGAACGCTCGATCGAGTGTTGACCGCGGGTGATTCCGGTGGGGTGAGCGGGCTGACGTTCATGCCCACGAGTTACGAGCCGGGCGAGACCAGCGCCAACGCGACGATGCTCATCGTCACCCAGCAGTCCGCCGGTAGTGGGGGCGAAGGGCAGTCCGGGATGGCGTCCGAGGGCGTCATCGACGCGCAACTGCGGATGCAGGACGTGGCCGAAACCGGGTTTGGCGGCGACATGGAGGCGATCGTCTTCGGGGCAGGGATGATCACCGAAGAGATCGACAACTCGATGGGCGACAGCCTAAACATCGTCGGCCCGCTCGCGTTGATTTTCGTGTTGCTCGCGCTGATCGTCGCCTATCGCGACCTCATCGACATCCTGCTCGGCGTCTTCGGCATCGGCGCCGTCCTCGTGTGGACGTTCGGCTTCATGGGCTGGGCCGGGATCTCGTTCAACCAGATGTTCGTCGCGGTGCCGGTGCTCCTGATCGGGCTGTCGATCGACTACGCGATCCACATCTTCATGCGCCACCGCGAGGAGCGTGAAGGATCCGGAAACGGCGTGCGAGGGTCGATGAAAGTGGCCCTGGCCGGCGTCGGCGTCGCCCTCGTGTGGGTGACAGCCACGACGGTGGCCGGTTTCCTCTCGAACCTCACGAGTCCCATCCCGCCGATCCAGGACTTCGGGATCGTGAGCGCGTTCGGCATCACTGCCACGCTCCTCGTGTTCGGGGTCCTCGTCCCCGCGCTCAAGGTCGAGATCGACGCGTTCCTCGAATCCCACGGGTGGAGCAGGAAGAAACGCGCGTTCGGCACCGGCGGCGGGCGGTTCAGCCAGGTGCTGGCAGCGGGTTCGACCGCAGCCCGGAAAGCGCCCTGGGTCGTCATCGCGCTGGCACTGCTGGTGAGCGCCGGCGGTGCGTACGGCGCGACCCAAGTGGACACCAGTTTCAATCAAGAGGACTTCCTCGCTGAAGACCCGGCGGACTGGACGAAGGAGCTGCCTGAGCCGTTCAAACCCGGCAACTACACCGCGAAACAACACCTCGAGTACGTCAACGAGAACTTCCTGCGCCAAGACACTCAGGCCCAGATCCTGATCGAGGGTGACCCAACGGATCCGGCGGCGTTACGAGCCGTCGACACCGCAGCAGCGCAGGCGGCCGACGCCGACCCCACGAAGAAACTGGCCGGCGGCGGGACGAGCATCCAGAGTCCGCTGTCGGTGATGCAGGGCGTCGCCGCGACGAACGAGTCGTTCAACGCGACGTTCACGGCGGCGGACACGGACGGCGACCGGATTCCCGACCGGAACCTCGAACGGGTGTACGACGAATTGTTCGCCGTCGCTGGCGACCGGGCAGCGAGCGTGATTCACCGGACCGACGACGGGGAGTATCGTGCCGTCCGGCTCGTCGTCGCGACGAGCGGGACGGCTTCGGCCACCGAGGTGACGAGCGCGATGCAACCCATCGCGGACGATATCGACGGGATCGAGGGCGTCGAAGCGACCGCGACGGGGCAGCTCATCCTGTTCAACATCATCCAGGATCAGCTCCTCGATACGGTCATCGAGAGCCTGTTGATCACGCTCGTCTCCGTGTTCGCGATCCTGATGCTGAGTTACCGGATTACGAAGGGGAGCGCAACCCTTGGCGCGGTGACGTTGCTCCCGGTCGTGTTCAGCGTTTCCTGGATCCTCGGAACGATGGCCCTGGCGGACATCCCGTTCAACGTCATGACCGGGATGATCACCAGCCTCACCGTCGGGCTCGGGGTGGCCTACAGCATCCATCTCAGCGAGCGCTACACCCTGGAACTCGAACGGACGGGGTCGGTCTGGGAGGCGATGCGCCGGGCCGTCACCGGAACCGGTGGCGCGCTCCTGGGGAGCGCGGCGACCACGGTCGGCGGGTTCGGCGTGCTCGTGTTCGCCATCCTGCCGCCGCTCCAGCAGTTCGGGATCATCACCGGGATGACGATCGTCTACGCGTTCCTGGCGAGCGTGCTGGTGCTGCCGAGCCTGCTGGTGGTCTGGACGAGGTATCTGGGCCCGACGGTCGACTCGACGGTATCGTCGAGCGAAACGACCGCCGCCGGCGTCCCTGGAACCGAGGACGACTGACCGAACCTGCAAAGCCCCTTGCGATCTTTCGGTACGCTCAGAGGGATTCACAGCAGTGGTCGCCGTTTCTACCGTGGCAGATTATTGAGCACCTGGGATCGGCCTGACCGACTTAGGGTACTGAGGGACTGTCTCAGTCGGATGCTTGCCGAATGCCTGGTAGAACACGATTGATGAATTCAGAGGATCTATTCAGCAATGAGGAGTTGTCGGGGTCGGGCAACACTCTGTAAATCACCGGTTCACTATGCATGCGGACTGACTACTCACTTGGGACGGGTTGATCGATACCCTGCGAGGGATTCGATAAGAACGGAAGGGACGAGGTAATGAGAATCACGACAAGCCCAATGGAACCGAGTGAAACGGGCGCAATCGTTCTCTCACCGGCATAGAACATCACCACACCCGCACCGAGGAGAACAGCAAGCAGCGCAATGAATCGCCACCGCGCCTTGACTGGAACCGTTCCGCCTTCACCTCGGATCGCGAGATACAGACGCGCGCCACCAGAGACGAGGCCGTAGAACAGCAGGAATCCCGCCATCGGCGTTGTGCCGTTTGCTGGACCGATAGTATCGTGATCGATACGAAACAGGGCAACGAGCCCCAACACCACGAGCGTATCATAGGAGTTTCTCACGGAATCCACGGAGGGTCAATACCCAACGTCTACTGAGTAGATCGAATCGGTACGTCCGGCTCCTGTTATGAGGAATACCAGATCGGATCCCATTTTTTCAGGACGTAAAATGTCGCCGTTGCAACGGCAAGACTCACGAGCAAAGCGATAGTAGCGTTCGCCCATCGCTGTATTCCGGTCAGATCGGTCCGATACCAAGCGAACACGGCGACTGTGATCGCGAGAACTGCGATACTCACAGCCTCATCTCTACTCAAGCTAACCATTGTTACAGTCCCCTCTCTGAATATACCCGGCTATACACTGTCCATCCGATAGCCAGGACCGCGACGATGATGCCGATAGCCGTGGCGACAGTGGAACCAGAACCGTTGAATGACCGCCCGAAAATCAGGTAGCCGACGACGGCAATCAGCGCGACGACGGCTCCGATGGTCCTGACCACTGTTGAGTCCGAACGGCCTGGTCCAGGCATACGTGACCAGCGTGTGCAGAGAGTCTTAATTCCGTGGGCACTGGTACACGCACTGAAACGCCACTACGCTGTGTAATTGATTCCATGCTCGGCCCGATTATCCCAATGGAGCGACCGAGTCCGTCAGGTCTGTCAGCTCACTCGGTAATCGACAGCATCCGTCCTTGCCACCGCCTACGTCACGCAACTACCTCAACGTGTAAAGCCGAGTGGTTACAAGGCCACCGCAACCACACTTCGGGTCGAGACCCCTCTGGTGTACTGTATCGGTGACTTTGACTGGCAATTGAGCAACGTAGGGAGCAGAAGTGCGCTTACTCCGCCGTGACCCCGAGTAGTCGCTCGGTCAGTGTACTGAGTACCCACGCAGTCAGGTTGACAGCGTGCAGGCCGGCGAGACAGACGACGACGCCGAGGAGTGACGCGACCAGTGCCTCCGGGAGCGTGTTGATGCTGGCACCCGCGAGGGAACCGGCGTCAATTGCCATCGGCCCAACGTCGACGGTGCCAGTCGCTTGTGTCAGGTTGTATTCGAAACCAGGCATCCAGTAGAGGAGGGGTGCGGCGGCGAGTGTCAGTCCCAGTGAGAACACAACCGTGATGGCGACGAACAACTGGAGACCGACGACGAACGACCCGAACGCGAACAGGACAAGCAGGTAGTTCTGTGGGGTGGTCGCGACGGCTTTCAGGTAGTCCGTTATTGGCAATTCCCCGGGGTCAGCGACGTTGTAGGATACGTCCCGCCCGTAGAGCCAGCTCAGGAGTTCGGCCTCGATGACCCCGACGTAGCCAGCGAACGCGAGAACACCGGCCAGTATTGGGATTCCAACAATCACCGGAATCAAGCCGAACCCCAGACTGAGGCCGGTCACGAATATTGTAAAGTAGGCGATGCCGAGCGGGAACCGGGCGAGTAGATACGCCAAGTTGGCGTACGTTTCTCGACGAAACCCGACGCCGAAGATGCGGCTGACGAGCGACTGCCCGTCTGCGGTCCCTGTACCAGTGTGTTGGCTCTGAGCCATACTGGCATTATCAGTGGGACAGTACTTCAGTCACAATCCACTATTTCAGTTCGAGAAACACTCAACGACGGGGCGTTCCCTGTCTGCGTCTGTTATCTGACTCCCCGGCGGTGAGTATACTGACGGACCTGGGTTTTGATAATGTTCGACGACAAGCGGGGATATGACCAGGGAAGGGAACGAGATCCCCGGTCTCACAAACCGTCAAGTCCGCGAGCCACTCGCGGACGAGACTGATCCAAAGGCGATCAGCGTCCAATTAGATCCCGGCTGATGGATATTGAGGACAGCATCAGCAAACAGTGCTGGTTCGTTTCAGGTAACCAGCGGTAGAGATTTGATAGGAAGAGCAGACCTCTGAAACAGGAATGTTCCGGACAGTTGGCACTCAGACGGCTGGAAGCTTCATCCGTGGGCTTCGCCGTGTACCGCCCGCTGTAGTCCGGTCATAAATGCGGTGAACGCGATCACGGCACCGAGCATGAATAACGGATAGTAGAGCCACATCCCACCCCCAGAAACGGCTCCGACCCGCGGGTTTGCTTGCATGTAACCATGCCAGTGAACCGACTCGAAAGCCCACACCATCACAACGAGGCCAACAGAGACTCCGAGCCCGTCCTTAACAAACGTCAATGGGTCTGTACTCATCATCGACAATCAACTGCACCATGACGTATATGTCCTCGTCTGTCCCGTTCGTCAGGGCTGACGGGTTCCTGATACATCGCTCGATGAAGGCGCGCTAGGGGTTCATCACGCAACGAAAATTAGCAACGAGTCTGACAGGGGTTCGAGGATAGCTACGAGCTATGGTTGTCGCAGACTCATTCTATCAGCTCCGGAGCCTTTTGGGGAACGATGGCTTGCTCAGCTACCTACCGTCAACTCTCGGAAAAGTCGTCCAGCCCCGTCCGCTCGGACTCGCCGGTCAACTCGACGAAATCGGTCCCCTCGGCGAGCGCCGTTTCCTTCTTGACGCGGTAGTTGCCGCCGTCGGTGACGTGCAGGTCGTCCGGGTGGAAGAAGTACCAATCCTCGCGGTCGAAGCGGACCCCGATCCGCGCTTTCGCGCCGAAGTTCCGCGCGAAGTAGACCAGGTTCTCGACCTCCCCCCCGTCCAGGTAGATGGGGTCGCCGGCGCTCGACTTGGCCTCGATCGCGTAGAAGATCTCGCCGTTCCCGGCGAGCACGTCGGGCAGTTCCCGCTCGGTCGCGCTGCCGCTGGCCGGCGCCCGCATCACCGCGAACCCCGCCGCGTCGAGCGCGTTGACCAGTTCGCGCTCGCGGCGGTCGCCCTTGGCGTTCGACATGCCGGGGCATCGCTCCCGGTCGGGCATAAACCCCGCGTCCTTCGACCGAACCGCAAGGCCGTCCTCCGCGTTCACGTGTCTCGACCGATGAACCTATCCGGCTGGGTCCGCCTCGTCCGAACACTTCATGGACGAGGACTCGATCGTCTCCGCGACCCGGGACGCCCTCGAAACGGACCCCGAGGTCTTCCAGGAGCGAGTCGAGGCGGACGCCCAGGTGATCAAACGGGAGATCAACGACGGCACGTTCGACAACCAGCAGGGGATCATCGGCCTCGAATACGAGTTCTACGCGGTCGAGGACGTGGACATCGCCAGCCGCGACACCGTCGCGGATCCGGGGGCGCTTCGGCGAGTGCCCCGCCGGATGCTCGAGCTCATCGGCTTCGAGAAGGAACTCGGCCTCCACAACGCCGAGATGTCGACCAGCCCTCAACCGATCAACTCCTACGGCATCCGGGCCCAGGAAGCGGAGGTCCAGGCCCGACTCTGCACCGCGCTCGACCGCGCGGAAGCCGAGGGAATGCGCCTGGTGAGCAACGCCCTCTGGACGATCCCGCCCCAGGGGGAGACGGGCAGGGAATACCTCACGGATAGCGTCGAGGCGGACGGCGTCCGGATCGCCACCAACATGAGCGACTCGGCGCGGTACCACGCGATGGCGAACACGGACCCGCCGGCAGGCATGCGGATCGACGCGCCGAACGTGACCCTCCAGGCCGACACGGTGATGCCGGAGAGCCTGATCACGTCGATCCAGCCCCACTACCAGGTCCCTCACGCCCCTGACCTCCCGGAGTACTTCCGCTACGGTCTCCGGATCGCCGGACCCTTGCTCGCGCTCGGGGTGAACTCCCCGTTCTTCCCGCCGGACCTATACGACGACGTGCCGCCGGAGGACATCGTCGAGGACGCGTGGGCCGAACACCGGATCAGGGTCTTCGAGACGTCGATGAACCCGGAGGGGATCGACAAGGTCCGGTTCCCGGAGGACGTCTCGACCGTGGAGGAGGCGGTCGATCGGATCGCCGCCGACGAGACCTTCGTCCCGGTGCCGGTCGAACGCGGCGACCGGTTCGACGACGAGTTCGCCCACTTCCGGACGAAACACGGCACCTACTGGCGGTGGGTTCGCCCCGTGTTCGGCGGGGCGACCCGCTCGAAGGCGAACGCCCGCATCGAGTTCCGGTTCCTCCCCGGCCAGCCGACCGTCCGGGACACGATCGCCTTCCAGGCGGCGGTCGCCGGCCTGGTCGAGGGGATGCACGCCCGGAACCACCCCGTTCTCGACATGGACTGGCGGGAGGCCCGGGAGAACTTCTACGTGGCGATGCGGGACGGACTCGACGCCGACCTCCAGTGGATCGACGCCGAGGGCGACCGGACCGACGACCTCGAGGCGATGTACACCGACCTCTTCGATGTCGCGACCGAAGGCCTGCGGACGCGTGGACTCTCCCAGGAGGAGATCGCTCGGTACCTCGGCCCCCTTCGTGAACGCGTCCGGCGTGGCGCCACGCCGGCGCGCTGGAAGCGCTGGCAGGTCCGTCAGCGACTGGCTGACGGGGACGACCTGGCCGAAGCGATCCACGGCATGCAACGGGCCTACGTCGGACGACAATCGGAGACGCTGATCGAGGGGAGTTTCGTCGACTGGCTGGACAACTGACGCGGTTTCGGCACCAGACGCCGCTTACGTCCCGTGGTCCCAGGAGTTCAGGTACTCGCGCTGTTCGGGCGTCAGTTCGTCGATCTCGACGCCTTCGGCCTCCAGTTTGATCTCGGCGACCTCGCGGTCGAGTTCGTCGGGCACGTCGTGGACGCCAGGATCGTACTTCGCGCCGTTCTGGGCCATCTCGCGGGCGGCCACGGCCTGGATCCCGAAGCTCTGGTCCATCACCTCGACCGGGTGACCGAGTGCGACCGGGGTGGCGAGGTTGACGAGACGGCCTTCCGCCAGGACGTTCAGCCGGCGGCCGTCTTCCATCTCGTACTCCGTGACCCCGTCGCGGGCCTCGTGCTCTGCGACCGCCAGCTCCGAGAGGTGATCCAGGTTGATCTCGACGTCGAAGTGACCGGCGTTGGCGAGCACGGCACCGTCGTCCATCTTTTCGAAGTGCTCGCGCCGGATGACGTCCTTGTTTCCGGTGGCCGTGATGAAGACGTCGCCCTCCTCGGCGGCCTCGGCCATCGGCATGACCTCGAAGCCCTCCATGTGGGCCCGGAGGGCCTGCCGAGGTTCGATCTCGGTGACGATCACGCGGGCCTGCTGGCCCGACGCCTTCTTCGCCAGGCCGCGCCCGCAGTAGCCGTAGCCGGCGACGACGACCGTCTTGCCGGCCCACGAGAGGTTCGTCGTCATCGCGATGCTCGACAGCGAGGACTCGCCCGTCCCGTGGATGTTGTCGAACAGGCGCTTCATCGGCGTGTCGTTGACCGCGAACATCGGGTACTCCAGGGCACCGTCCTCGGCCATGCCCCGGAGTCGGTGGACGCCGGTGGTGGTTTCCTCGCTCCCGCCGACGATCGACCCGATGAGGTGCGGGTGTTCCTCGTGAATCCGGAAGACGAGGTCGCCGCCGTCGTCGACCGTGATCGTCGGGTCGTGGTCGATGACCGCCTCCATGGCGGCGTAGTACTCGTCGTCGTCCACGGCGCGCTTGGCGTAGGAGGTGATGCCGTCCTGCGCGTCCAGCGCCGCGCTCACGTCGTCGTGGGTGGAAAGCGGGTTGCAGCCGGTGATCGCGATCTCCGCGCCGCCCGCGCGGAGCGTCTCGACGAGGGCGGCCGTCGTCGCCTCGACGTGCATCGCCATCCCGATCCGCTGTCCCGATAGCGGTTCGTCCTCCTCGAACTGGTCCTCGATGGCGTCGAGGATCGGCATGTGCTCGCGCGCCCAGTCGATCTTTCGCCGTCCCTCCTCGCGGGCCGCCTCGTCGTCGTCGAGTTGGTCGCTGATCCGCGGATACTCGCTTTCCATAGTCGAGGCGACGGCGGAGGGATGCAAAACGATGTCGAAGAAAAAACGGCGTCGAGATCAGTCGCTCGATCCCCCCGGTCGATGCGTTCGTCAGTCTCGCGTCTTCGACGCGGGGGTCGGATCACGGTCTCGGTCGTCCGTTCGGGCGCTATTTCCGCGGCCGCCGATCGACGTCAGTCACGGCGGGCCGTTGCCGTTTCCGTTGTTGCCGTTTCCGTTGCCGTTGCCGTTGCCGTTATTTCCTTCTTCGTCATCATCGTCGCTCGGACCTTTGTCGTCCGGCGGTCCATGTTCGTCGTCCTCGTCTTCTTCGTCATCATCGTCATCTTCGTCCCGGTTCTGGTCCCGGTCCCGGTCCTGGTCCTCGTCGTCATCGTCACTCGGGCTTTTGTCTTCGGGCGGGCCGGCGTCGTCCGGCGGCCCTTGCGTCTTGTTCACCGACTCGTTGGTTTTCCAGGCCGGCGGCCCCGCGTCGTCCGGCGGTCCCTGCGTCTTGTTCACCGACTCGTTGGTTTTCCAGGCCGGCGGCCCCGCGTGTGCCGGTGGGTTGCCGGGGTTGTTCGCGAGGACGAACATCGCGACCTGCACCCCGATAGGGCCGTCGCTCGCGTTCAAGCTGTGAACGAACGCAGCAACCTGCTGACCGAAGGTCTCCGTCTCGCCCTCGTCGTCATCGTCCTCGTCGTCTTCCTCGTCTTCCTTGTCCTCGTCAGGCGCCTCGAGCGTCTCCGTGGTCGTTGCCGACGCGTTGTCGACAGTCGCGGTGACGCTGACGTTCACCGTCTCGTTCGGGGCGGGGAGCGAGACCGTGCCGCTGGTGATGTCGTACGTTCCGGTCCCGTCGTACGTGGCGTTCTCGTCGACCGCTTCGAC
>JBLGCL010000022.1:0-23155 GCA_047617305.1 Natronomonas sp. | reverse complement strand
GGTCCCGTCGATAACCACCCCCGTAAGGAACGTGGTAACTTATTGCCGTCCAGTCGAACGATTTCCCGCCATGTCGACAGTCCAGATCGAATACTGCGTCCCCTGCGGGTTCTTGCCCCGTGCACAGGACGTCCAGCGCGCCCTGCTCGAGAACCTCGGTCAGGAACTGGACCGGGTCGCCCTGGTCACGGGCGACAACGGGGTGTTCCGTGTCGAGGTCGGGGACGAGACCGTCTTCGACAAGGCAGAGGAGGGCGACGAGTACGACGTCGACGACATCGTCCGGCGAATCAGGGACGAACTGTAGCGGTCGGAGGTTCCCGGCGACGGACGTTCGTCCTCAATCGTCGGGTTCGTCCGCTGCGGGGTCGACGACCTGCCAGGCGAACTCGCCCACCGTGGGCCAGACGGTGACGACGCCCACGGCGAGCGATCCGACCAGCCACGTCCCGAGGCCGACGATGTTCGCGAGCGCCGACCCCGCCCGGACGGTTTCGCTGGCGACGACGCTCACGACGGACCCGAGGACGAGCCCCCGGAACGCGCTGGCGGGGCTGGCCGCGATCAATAGCGCGAGTCCCTGGTCGCGGACCAGTCCGCCGGCCAGCGCCGCGACGATTCCGAGGTCGGCCCCGATCACGAGGACGACGACGAGGGCCACCGCGAGCGCCAGCGCGGTCCGGCCGGTTCGGGCGACCGTCGAGACGGCGACCGCGGTGGCGAGGACGACGGCCGCGAAGACGGCCGACAGGACGACGAACCGCAGGTACAGGAGGACGGACCCCGCCGTCTCGTGGCTGGCGACGACGCTCGAACCCTGACCGGCCGTGCCCGGCACGAGCAGGCCGACCAGGAGCAGTGGCGTCACGACGACCACCATGACGGCCGCCAACCGCCCGAGGTAGACGCCGAGGACGTACGAGGACCGCGAGAGGGGATACGACCGGAGCGCCTCGATCTCCTTGCCTTCGGTGTCGGCGATCACGGCCCGGTAGCCGAAGGCCGTGGCGACCGGCGGGACGAGGAGTTCGACCGGCGTGAGCAGGTCCACGGTCAGCGGAACGAAACCGCCGCCCCCCTGCAATCCCAGGCCGAGAACGATGGCAGCGTATCCCACCGCGACGACGGCGTAGGCCCGGGTCCGGATGACGGTCGCCACCTCCCGGTCAACGACGGCGAGCAATCGCGTCGCGCGACTCACTCCGACCCCTCCGTTCCGGCCTGGACGGCGAGGCCTTCGCTCACCGACTGGAGGAACGCGGCCTCCAGGGAGTCGGCCCCGGTCGCCGCCAGCAGTTCGTCGGGCGGTCCGTCGGCCACCACCGCCCCACGGTCGAGGACGATGACCCGGTCCGCCAGTTCCGCGCCCTGGAGGTGGTGCGTCGCCAGCAAGACGGCCCGGTCCTCGTCCGCGAGGCGCCCGATCGCCTCGAAGACGTGCGCGCGGATCTTCGGATCGAGGCCGCTCGCCGGTTCGTCCAGCACCACCAGCGGCGGGTCGCCGAGCATGGCGACGGCGAGCCCGAGCAGTCGGAGCATCCCGCCGGAGAGCGCGTCGACCCGACGGCCGGTCACCACGTCGAGACCGACCCGTTCGAGGACCGCGTCGCGATCGACCGACGCCTCCAGGAGTTCCGCGTAGAAGTCGATCGTCTCCCCGACCGTGAACCCTCCCCGGAACGTCGGCTCCTGGGGGAGAAAGCCCAGCGGCCGCTGGCCGGCCGCGCGAACGCGAACCTGCCCGTCGTCCGGCGCGAGCAACCCGGCAACGATCCGGAGCAACGTTGTCTTCCCCGACCCGTTGGGGCCGACGAGGGCCGTCATCGAGCAGCCGTCGACGGCCACGTCGATTCCGTCGAGGACGGACACTCCGTCGAAGGCGTGACCGACCCCTTCCGCCGTCACGATCGGGTCCCCGCCGGGTCGCCGCCCGGCCGGCGCGGTCGGTTCGGCGTCTTCCGACGAATCCACGTCTTCGGCCGGCTCGGCGGTCACGACGCTCCCCCCGTTCCGGTCACGTTCGCGACGACCGACGGGCGGGCCGGTTCGGCCAGCGGCGCGGCGTCGACGACTCCCGTCGAGCGCAGTCCGGGAACGTGGTTCCCGTGCCAACGGAGAACGCCAACGGCCGGCGACAGCGCCAGGGTGTGACTCCCGGTCGCCCGGTGGGCGTGGCTGTCGACCGGGCCCGTCGGGTGGAACGGCCGGTCGAGGGTGCCGTCACCCTTCTCGAAGCCCGGGGCACCGCCCCAGTAGTTCCCGCGACCGTCGACCGTCCAGACGCGGACCGGACCCATGATCGACTCCACGTACCGCTCGTTCCCGACGACGTCGTTGCCGTACACCCGGTTGGTCGGGATGAGGGTCGACGCGCTGATCCCCACCTCGTTCCTCGCGATCACGTTCCCCGTGTAGAGCGTGCGGTACGCGGTGAGGTCCAGTCCGACCCGGTTGTCGACGAGGACGTTGTCGGCGACGAAGGACTCCGCCCCCGCGACGCTGATTCCCAGGTCGCACTCGCGCACGTCGTTGCCGACGAGCGCGTTCACGGTCGGGCGGGTCATCACGATGAGGCCCGTCCCGGCGTCCCTGACGACGTTGTTCCGGACGAGCGCGTCGGAAGTATACATCTCGTGAACGCCGAAGCGCAGGCCCTCCATGTAGTTGTCCCGGATCACGATCCCGTGGGACCGGTGCGTGTAGACGCCGTCGCGACCCTTCACGAACTGCGAGTCCTGGACCACGATCCGCGAGTTCAGCACCATGACGCTCATGAACCCGTCCTGCCACGGGGTCCGTCCGTAGACGGACGAGTCGTCCACGACCGAACCGTCGCTGTACCGGAAGACGATCCCGTTGGTCGGCGTGTGGACGGTCACCCCCCTCACGAGCGACCCGTGTGCGCGATCGAAGACGACGCCTGCGTCCGCGTAGCCGTAGGCCATCTTGATGTTGTAGTCCCAGGATCCCTCCTCGACCGGCACGACCTCGGGCTGTTTCGTCGTCCCGACGTCGGCGACCGAGACGTTCGCGACGGCGACGTGTGGGGCCTCGACGTGGACGACGGTCCCGTTGCCGGTCCCGTTCAGGTGGGTCGCGTCGGCACCCGCGCCCGCCAGTGTCAGGGGCTTGTCGACCGTCACGTTCAGGTCGGAATACGTCCCGGCCGGGATCCGAACCGTCGTATTCGCCGGCGCCCGATCGATCGCGGTCGCGATCGACGGCGCGTCCCGACCGACGACCACCGACACCGGCCGGTCGAGCAGCGACCGCGCGTCCTCGACGGTCCCGTTCGCCCACGTCGATCGCGACCGTACCGCCTCGCGCATCGCCGCTTGGGTCACGTCGTCGCCCCCGAACCGGCGATTCCGGAGGTCGGTCCACCCGACGACTTCGCCCCCGTATTGCCCGGCGAACCGTCGCGCGGCGGGGCGTTCCGAGAACGGAACGACGGCCGTGCCGCCGGGGGTCCTGGCGTTACTCGCGACGACGAAGAACGCCTCCTCCACCGCGACCCACCCGGCGGTCCGGCTTTCGGGCATCGTCAGATAGCCCTCGTCGGTCAGGGAGACCTCCGTCCCGGCAAAGTCCGAGACGTAGATCTCCAGGGACAGCCCGAACTGTCGGCGGTGGCCGTCGCGGTGGAGTTCCTCGACCAGCGCGTCGATCCCGTAATACCCGACGACGTACCGGTACCCCGAGTAGAACGCCTGGGCCTTCGGGATCGCGTACCCCGCCTCCTGGGTCCGGAAGCGCTCGGCCTGCGTCAGGCTCGACATCGTGAGCGTATCGTCGAACCGGACCGGTTCGAGCCCCGATCCGCCGGCCACCGGGACGGCGAAGACGGCGCTGGTGACGAGCAGAAGGCCGAGGACGCCCGCGAGGACGTAGCGTCCGATCGGGGTCGTCAGGGACGGTCACCCCCCTGGCAACGAGGTGAAAACCGCCCCCTGACGGCCGGTCCCTCCCGATACATCCTTACCACTCCAGTCGGAACGTCCCTCACTTGAGGGTGGCGGGAGTAATGTCACCGAACGGGACGACCGTGCCACCGTATTGCTCGGCGAAGTCGCTCGCCTCGTCCTCGTCGGAGAACGGGACGAAGTCCGTGCCCATGGCCCCGTACACGTCGGCGTCGAGGACGTACGAAACCGACTTGGCCTTCGCGAAGCTCCCGGGGTTCCCGTGCCCGCTGATGAATGACTTGCCGCCCTCCTCGGACAGCGAGTAGTCCACGCTCGAGTAGTCGGTGACGTAGAAGACCTCGATCGACCAGTCCCGCCGTTTCTTCCGGAAGTAGTGGTCGAACGCGCAGGCCTTCAGCGAATCGAACCGGAACGGCGGGTCGTGGTCCTGCGGATCCTGATCCTCGTAGAAGATCTGCCCGTTGGGACCCGGGTGCTTCGAGATCACCATCCCGCAGACGTCACAGCTCGCCTGCTCCCCGACTGACACCGCCGCCGGCGTCGATCCGCCGTCGAGCATCGAACACCCGGCGAGCGACGCAGCGACCGTCGCACCGGTCCCGGCCAGTACCTCGCGCCGCGTGAGGGAACCCGCGTCGATGACGCCGTGCAGTCCCTCCTCCCTGCGCCCCCAGTGAGGAACCGGGCCCGGAACGCCTCGTTCCGGCGCCGGTCCGGACGGGTCGCCAGTCATGACTGGGAACACTAGACCCCTGAAATTTTTAGATTGTGTTAGGCGTTCTCAACTACCGGGAATCGTCGCCGATAACGAAGTGAAACGTCGAGTGAACGGCAGGGAATCGGCGAGGGATCGTCAGTCGAAACGGCTCCCTGGCGGCGATGACGTCGTCGATCCGGAGCAGCACCCGGGCCGCCTCGGTCGGGTTCTCGCCCGCCTCGCGCTTGACGGCGGCCGGTTCGATGACGCCGACCTCGACGGGGTCGGCGATCCGCCCCTTCTTCCCGTCATCGACGATTCCGACGACGCCACCAGAGTCGTGACGCGTCCTGAGGTCGACGACGGCGTCGATGGGATCCGTCCCCACCTTCGCGGCCAGGGTCCGGGGAATCGCGTCCATCGCCATCGCGAACGCCTCGACGGCGAGTTGTGCCCGGCCAGGAACCGTCGCCGCCCGTTCCCGCACGGGTTCTGCGATGGCGATCTCGATCGCCCCGGCGCCGGGAACGACCTCGCCGGTTTCCAGGGTCGTCACGACCAAGTACACGGCGTCGTCGATGGCCCGTTCGAGTTCGGCCACCACGCGTTCGGTGCCGCCGCGGACGAGGATCGTCACCGTTTCGGTGACGGCGCCACCCTCCACCACGGTCGTCGCGCTGGTGCTCTCGCCGACGCGGGACTCGATCCGGATCGCCTCACGGTCGATCCGCTCCCCGTTCTCTGCCCGGTCATGCTGGCAGCCGCCACCGTCGCGAGGAGGTCGTCGACCTCGATCAGGTGGTCGTCGATGGCCGCCAGCACGAGCCTCGACGCCTCCTGGCACCCCTCGACGACCGTCGTCGGAGCCACGTCCTCGTCGAGCAGATCCTCGGCCTTCACGACCAGTTGACCGGCCAGGACCGCCGTGGTCGTCGTGCAGTCGCCGACTTCCTCCTCCTGGGTTTCGGCGACCTCGACGATCGTCTGGGCGCCGGGATGGTCGACGTCCATCTCGTCGAGGATCGTGGCGCCGTCGGTCGTGATGCCGACGTTCCACGACGAATCGACGAGCATCTTGTCCATCCCCCGCGGTTCGAGCGTCGTTCGAACCGCGTTCGCCACGGGGCGGCCGACCGGAATGGTCGACTCCCTGGCCGCCCGTCCCTGGATCCGGCGGGTGCCCTCTCGAAGAACGACAATCGGGCCGCCGGTCACACTGGATCCCGTAGGTGCCATGATGATAATCCTCGACCCCACTATGCCCGTTTGTCTACATAATTATTTATATAAAAATAGACCTGGTCGCCATACAAAGGCACGACTCGTTTTGTCACGTTAGCCTATCGAAGAGCGCGGTCGGTACCCCGCAACGGCGACGACCGCGACGCCGACCGATCGACCGACGGCGTTCAGTCTGGACGGTCCCCGTCGGCTTCCAGCGACCGGACTTCGATCGATCCCACGTTCGCTTCGACGAAGAGGTCGGGTCCGCCGGCCCCCAGCACTCCGGTCACGGTCGTCTTTCCGATCGCGGAGCTGGATCGGTCCAGGACCGGGACGTCGATGCTGCCCATGTTCGTCTCGCAGGCGAGATCCGCGTCGAGCGAGGGATCGAGGGCCAGATCGATCGACCCGGTGGCCGTCCCGATCGTCGTGTCCCCCTGCAAGTCCCGAAGATCGACCTCGATCGCGCCGTTCTTCGTCTCGACGCGTTCGATTCCCGGCGCCTCGCTGACGGTGACTTCGCCGTTGAGCGCGCGCAGGTCCACGGCTCCGTCGACCCGCTCGACGGCGATCGACCCGTTCTTCGTCGAGAGGTCAGCCGGTCCGGTGGCATCGGAGAGGGTGATCTCGCCGTTGACCGTTTCCAGCGAATCGACCGTCGTTGCTTCCGGAACCGCGATCGACAGGTCGACGCCGACGTCGCCGGGGTCGTTCCCGTGATCGATCTCCAGGTGGAGCGGTTCGTCGTCGCCGCCGGTCGCCTCGAGGCGTGCGGAATCGATGGCCGACTGGGACCGCCCGTGCCACGTGACGTCCACGACGACGTCGTCCCGGTCTTCGCCCCTGACCGTGATACCCCCGTTCGTCGACGAAACTGTCAGCGCGGACGGCCGATCGAACTGTCGGGTTTCCGATTCGGTAACGGCGTAATCGCCGACGGCCGAAGCCGTTACGGAGTCCACGAATTCGCGGATCAACTGGCCGAGTCGGTTCATGATAGAGTCCCCGCGGCCTACGCACAAAACGTTGCGGAGAAGGGTCGTTCAGTAACGCTGCTGATACGTCGGCGGAGTTACGGAAACGGTTCCTCGGAGACCTGCTTTCGGAGCTCGCCGATCGCCTCCCTGTCGACGTCCTCCTCCTCGAACAACCGGAGGAGGGCGAGGACCTCGCTCTTTTCGACTTTGACGTCGCCCTCGCGGACGACGTCCGCCGGTCGCTCCCGGAGTTCCCGGCTGGTGGCCACGGCCAGGAGGAAGGGGATGGCCCAGGCCGACAGCGTGTTGCCGCCGGTCAGGGGCATCGCTTCGAGGTAGGCTTGGGTATCGTCGGCGTAGCCATCGGCCCGATCCACCAGTCGCTGGACGACCCTGGCGACCGCACCGGCGTTGTCCTCGTCGGTCACGTCGGTCGGGTGAACGCCGGCCTCGTTCAACCAGGTGGCGGGGACGTAGACGTTCCGTTCCTCCCGGAAATCGGTCGCGACGTCCTTGGCGATGTTGACGATCTGGAGCAACAGGCCGAAGGACGTCGCCGTTCGCCGAAGCGTCTTCGCCTGTTCCGACGAGGCCTCCCGGACCAGCAGGTTCGTGACGAGCGTGCCGACCAACCCGGCCACGTACCAGCAGTACTCCTCGAGTTCCTGGACCGTCCCGATCCGGAGGCCACCCTCGTCCGCGTACCGCTCCACGAACATCGCCATGCCGTCGACCATGTCGAGAATCGGCGGCCTGATCGCCGTCTGCTCGTCGTCGGAAAGCGTCTCGAACGTCGCCACGACGCGTGGTGCGTTGGCGACGACTTCCCAGTCCGGACCCGGATCGTCCGGCAAGTGGGGCGCCACCGCCCCTCGAAAGTCCGCGATCGTCGTTTCCGCGGCCGGATCGAGCGCGTCGCGGTAGGTTCGGAGCAACCCCGCCTGTACCGCTGGCGCCAAGGTACCGTCGTCCTCGATCGTATCCGCGATACGACAGAGGAGGTACCCCAGACAGATCCGGGCGGACATCGGTTCGTCGAGTCGCTCGATCGTGAGCGCAAACGTCCGAGAAACGTCCGGCACGATCCCGTAACACCACTCGAGATCGGCCTCCGTCCCGTGGGTCCTGGACTCGTCCATCGCGTTATATGTAGTAGAAGGAACCCGAGTATAAAGATGACAGCATTTCGGATGATGAAGTCGACCGGGAGAGGACCAGGTCGAGATTACGTCCCTCATTGCAGCGGATTGCGCCCACACACGAGTCATCGAACGAACTCGCCTGCCGCGACCCTTGACAAATAAACGATCGAACCTCGCTACGTCGGGATCAGACCGTTTCGGTTCCGGTCGCCGTCCGCCGGCCTCTGGTGTAGAACTGATACGCCATGTACACCTCGTAGAGCCCCCCGAGCCCGACGATCAGGTAAACGAGGTTTTCCAGTACGGGGACGTCGAGTCCGTCCGCACCGAAAACGAGGTTGACGACGTTCCAGTTCCCACCGTCCGTGAGGAAGTACGCAGCCCCGACCAAACCCCAGTTGATCGCGCCGACGATTACGACGGCGAGGACGATCCATTCCACCCAGTTCAACCGAAGTTGCTCTTCGTTTTGCATGCTGACACCCAGAATGATAGTTCCTACAGCAAATTAATAAGTATTGACGTGTTTCCGATCGATATCCCCTGGTTACGGCCGGGTACTCGCTGTGACGATACGTCTCGCGAATCACCCCCCAACAGGCGAACGTCCTGCAGGACGGCCTGTAACAGCAAGAACGAAGCCGACGTGACCACGGAAAGGAACTCGGTCCCCGACGACGGGAAACGATCGTGCCGAGGGAGAACGGACCCTGTTCAACGGTTGTAGTTTCCCACGGCCAGGACAGCATAGGACGCCCCGTCGACCGCCGGATTACGGGTCCACCCGGGCACCCAGCGACGACAGGACCTCGAAGAACCCCGGGAACGAGACCCCGACGGCGTCACGCCCGTCGATCGTCGTTTCGCCCGATGCGACCAGCCCGGCAACGGAGAGCGCCATGACGACCCGGTGATCCTCGTATCCGTCGCACCGTGCCCCGCGGAGCGACGACTCCCCGCCGTGCACGGTCAACGTGGCCCGCGACGATTCGACGGCCGCACCGAGCCGGGTCAACTCCCGTTCCATGGCGGCGACCCTGTCGGTCTCCTTGTACCGGACGTGTTCGCAGTTCTCCACCCGGGTCGTCCCGTCGGCGACGGCCCCGAGGACGGCGATCGTCGGCAGGAGGTCGGGCGTGTCGCCGACGTCGACGGTGATCCCCGACAGCGACGACCGACGGACCGAGAGCGTCCCGTCGGAACGGTTCCAGTCGACCTCGGCCCCCATGTGACGGAGGACGTCCACGATGGCGGTATCGCCCTGTGCACTCGGCCGGGCGCTCTCGATCCGAACCGGTCCGTCCCCCGCGACGGCGCCGGCGGCCGCCAGATACGAGATGGACGAGAAGTCGCCGGGGACCGCGTAGCCGCCGTCGGGAACGTCGTACGTCTGGCCCGCCGGGACCCGATAGCCCTCCGCGCTTTCGCGTGCGGTCACGCCGTGAGCATCGAGGACGTCGACGGTGACGTCGACGTACGGCGCCGACTTCAGTGGCGTCTCCAGACGGACCTCGATCCCGGTCTCGGTAACCGCCCCCGCGAACAGAAGGGCCGTCACGAACTGCGAGGAGACGTCACCCGGAATCGACGCGGTCCCGCCATCGATCGGTCCCGAGACGACGAGGGGCGCCCGGCCGTTCCCCCGGGTGCTTTCAGCGCGGCCACCCAGTTGCTCGATCGCGTCGAGGAGGGGACCCTGGGGTCTCGATCGGAGGGACTCGTCGCCGGTCAGCACGGTTATCCCGTCGGCGAGGGCGGCGGTCGCCGTCGCGAGGCGCATCGTCGTCCCGCTGTTGGCGCAATCGATCACGTCGGCGGGGACGTCGGGAATGCCGTGAAACCCGTCGACGTCGAGGGCGTCGTCGCTTTCGCTCCCGTCCGGGTCGTCGACGTCCACGCTCCCGCCGAAGGCCTCGACGGCCCGCATCGTCGCGCGGGTGTCGTCGCTCACCAGCGGGCCCCGGACTTGTCCGCCCGCCGCGTAGCCCGCCGCCAGGATGGCCCGGTGCGTGTAGCTCTTCGACGGCGGCGCGCGGACCGTGCCCGACACCGTCGACGGGGCGATCGTCACGTCCATACGCGTCCCTGCTACTCCAGCGACATCAGTGTGCCGTCGGGGACTGGAACGTCGCCACCGTACTCGCCGCCGAGTAATCCTCAAGGGGATCGAAACCCTGACGCGGAGCGATGGGCGATTCCGAGGACCCGACCGCGATTCGCTCGATCGCCGTGACCGTCGACGACGTCCTGGCGGCGTACGAGGCCGATCGCCAGCGGGACGTGCCCGTGGCCCTCCGGATCACGCCGCCGTTCTCCGGGCGGATGCGCGCGAGGATCCACGCCGGGCCGGAGGACTACGACGCGACGCCAGCGCCGATCCACGTGGCGTCCGGGGATCTCGTCGACGAAGGGGAAGCGGGCCCGCACCCGACGCCGGACCGGACCGAGGACGAGTTGCGGGCCGACCCGGAGGAGTCGTACTCGCCCGAACGACATCACGACTACCACGCCGAGCGGGTCGCGGCCTGGCGGCGACGGGCCCGCGACGCGATCGTCGACGCCGTCAGGATCGACACGCCCGACGGCCAGCACGAGATCGCGGTAAAAACGCTCGGAGCGGGCGACGGCACCGGACCGCAGGCCGGATCGGGAACGAGCGAAGAGTAGCGATCCACCCCCGACCGGCCGCCGGTATCAGGGAAATTATGGGGCCGCCGACCGCAGCCCCGGACATGGAACCGGATTTCTCGAACCTCGACGACTACCTGGCGGGCGAAGGCGTGGACGGATACCTGATCGACGACGACGCGGAGAACGCCGATCAGAAGTACCTCTCCGGGTTCGACGCGCCGGATCCGTTCGTGACACTCTACACGCCCGAGGAAACCGCCATGCTCGTCTCTGGGCTGGAGTACGGACGGGCTACCAAGGAGAGTCGAGCCGACGCGGTCGATCGCTACGGCGATTACGAGTTCCGCCAGAAGATCGAGGAACACGGGTCCGGAACGGCCAAGGCGATGGTGCTCGCTGAATTCTGCGCCGAACACGGCGTCGAGTCCGTCGCCGTTCCCTCCCGGTTCCCCGTTTCGTCGGCCGACGGCCTCCGCGATCACGACGTCGAAGTCACGCCGGAGACCGACGGCGTCGTGACGGAGATCCGCGCCACCAAGACCGACGAGGAGATCGAACACGTCCACGAGGCCCAAAACGCCAACAAGGAGGCGATGGCCGCGGCCGAGGCGCTCATCGAGGACGCGACCGTCGAGGACGGCGTGCTCAATCACGGCGGCGAACCGGTGACCGCCGAGCGCGTCAAGGAGGAGATCGAACTCACCCTCCTCCGCAACGGCTGTGCGCTCGACGAGACGATCGTCGCCTGCGGCGAGCACGGCGCCGACCCGCACGACCGGGGCAGCGGGCCCCTCGAGGCCGACGAGCTGATCGTGATCGACATCTTCCCGAAGAACAAGGAAACCGGCTACCACGGCGACATGACCCGGACGTTCCTCAAGGGCGAACCCACCGAGGAACAGCGACGGCGGTACCAGATCACCGAACGGGCCGTCGAGGCGGCCTTCGACGCCATCGAGCCGGGCGCGACGGGTGCCGACGTCCACGACGCGGTCTGTGACGTCTACGAGGAGGAAGGCTATGCCACGCTCCGGAGCGACGAGCAAGCCGAGACCGGCTTCATCCACAGCACCGGCCACGGCGTCGGCCTGGACGTCCACGAACTCCCGCGAGTGAGCCCCGAGGGGGACGAACTGGAACCGGGCCACGTGATCACGATCGAACCCGGCCTCTACGACCCCGAGGTCGGCGGCGTCAGGATCGAGGACCTCGTCGTCGTCACCGAGGACGGCTTCGAGAACCTCACCGACTACCCGAAGGAACTCGTCCTGGACTAGCTCCTCGACGGCCGAGCGACGACCAGAGGGCCGAAAGCCTGCACCGTCGTCACCAGGGCAGGAATCAGGATACGCTCGCAGAGCAATACATTCCCGAATTAATTGCACCAGCGAGCCCCTGATATCGCCCTCGCGGGTTCAGAGCGCGTCTAACGCTCAGGTGTACCGAGAAGCCTATCATTCCCATTCGAGGATCGGCGCTCGGCTTCGAAGGAGGGACGACAGGTGGTCGGCATCGTCGAACACCTCGAGTTCCGCATCCGACAGGCGGTCGGCCAGATTCCTGGCGTTCTCGACCGGGACGTTCGTGTCGCCGTCGCCGTGCCATAGTCGAACGGGTTGGTCCACGTCGTCGAGAACCGAGGCCCACGAGCCGTTGAGCATGCGGAGCTCGTGGACCGCCCCGGACCGCTGGGTGGCGAACGCCGTGACGAAATCCCGTCGAACGATCTCCGCGACCTGCTCCGGGATTTCCTCTCGATCCCCGTTCGTGTACTGTGCAACCACGAACGACGACGGCCCACGGACCGCGATCCAGGCCTGGGCCCGAAAGAGCCCCTTGACGAGCGTCGGCAGCCGCTCGGCCATTCCGGATAGCGTCCGCTGTACGATCGGCGTCCGTTGCCTGAGAGACGGGGGGACAACGCCGCCGACGACGTGGAGGTCTCGAACGCGATCCGGATGCGTTGCGGCGACCGCGAGGGCGTGCGGGCCACCGCCGGAAAACCCGACGAGACCGGCCTCGGACGCACCGGCGTCGTCCATGACGGCGGTGACGAAGGCACCGGTATCGGTCAAGCTTCGGGTCGGCCACGACGACGATCGTCCGTAGCCGGGGCGGTCGATCGCGATCACTCGGGTCGCCGTCCGTCGGGCGTGGTCACGAAACACCGCCCCGAGGAGCGCCGATCCCGGCGTGCCGTGGAGAAACACGAGTGGCTGCCCCTGTGGATCTCCGTATTCCACGTACGAGATCGTGTGATCGCCGTCGACGTCGGTCCTACGTCTCCCGTCGGGACCGTCGATCGACGCAGTTCCGGACCGCACGTCGGCGATACCTGGCATTTCGAACCCATTGTCAACACGGCCGGATCAAACCGGTGGTCGAACGAAGGGCGGATTTCGGGGTGGTCAAACGATCGCCGACCCATGTGGGAACCCTTTTGAAACCCTCAGGGCAATCCCCGCCCATGCCCGAATCGATCGGTACGCCCGGACCGGTCCTCGGCGTCGTCGGCGGGGGTCAACTCGGCCGGATGATGGCCGAGGCGGCCGCCCCGCTGGGCGTCGAGTTGATCGTTCTGGATCCGACGCCCGACCCGCCCGCCGCGCCGGTGAGTCGCGACACGATTATCGCCGACTTCGACGTCGAGGACGCGATGCAGGAGTTGGCCGAGCGGGCCGACGCGCTGACCTTCGAGATCGAACTGGCCGATCCGGACCTCCTGGAGCGCGTCGGCGAGTCGGCGGGGATTCCCGTTCACCCCTCGCCCGACACGCTCCGGACCATCGAGGACAAGCTGGTTCAAAAGCGCGAACTCCGGGCGGCCGGGGTCCCCGTTCCGGCCTTCTACCCGGCCGACGACCCGGACGACGTCCGTGAGGCCGTCGAGGCGTTCGGATCGGTGATGCTGAAGGCCCGAACCGGCGGCTACGACGGTCGCGGCAACGTTCCGGTGACCGACGCCGACCGGGCGGCCGAGGCGTTCGACGCGGTCGGCGGCGCGGCGATGGCCGAGACGTTCGTCGACTTCGACCGCGAAATCTCCGTCATCGGCGCCAAGGGCGCCGACGGGATCGCGACCTTCCCGATCGGCGAGAACGTCCACGAGGAGGAGATCCTGCGGGAGACGATCGTTCCCTCGCGCTCGGCGGACGGCGTCGAGGAGCGCGCCCGGGCGGTCGCCCGCGACGTGCTCGAACTCCTCGACGGGCGGGGCGTCTACGGTATCGAGTTGTTCGAGGTGGACGGCGACGTGTTACTCAACGAGATCGCCCCGCGCCCACACAATTCGGGACACTGGACCATCGAAGGGGCAATCACCTCGCAGTTCGAGCAACACGTCCGGGCGGTGCTCGGCTGGCCGCTCGGTGCGACCGACCGACGGGTGACGACGGTGACCGCGAACCTCCTGGGGGACGTCGACGAACCCGAGCCAGCCACCCTGTACGGAGTCGACCGAGCGCTGTCGGCCGACGGCGTCTCCCTACACTGGTACGGCAAGGACGAGGTCCGCCCGCTCCGGAAGATGGGCCACCTGACGGCCGTGGAGGAGGACGCCGATCCCGACGCGCTCCTCGACCGTGCGAGACGGATCCGCGACGGACTTACGTTCGATCCCCGAGAAGGAACCGGCCGACCATGACCGACCGAGACGCGCTCGACTCGCTGATCGAATCGTTCGAGGCCGAAGCGGCACGCGACCGCCCGACCGAGGACACCCCCGACGTGGGGATCGTCATGGGGAGCGACTCGGACCTCGACGTGATGATGGGCACGGACGACGACCCCGGCGCGTACCACGCGCTGGTCGACGAACTCGGCTTCGAAGAACAGACCGACTACGACGACCCGCCGGCGGCGCGGTTCACCTTCGAGACGTACGTGGTCTCCGCCCACCGGACGCCGGACCTCATGGACGCGTACGCGGAGACCGCCGAAGACCGGGGCCTGGACGTCATCGTCGCGGGCGCTGGCGGCAAGTCCGCCGACCTGCCCAACATGATCGCCTCGGTCGCGTACCCGGTCCCGGTGGTCGGCGTGCCCGTCCAGGAGAAGTCCGTCGACTCGGTCATCGGCATGCCGACCGGCGCGCCGATCGTCGCCGTGGACGCCGGCAAGTCGTTCAACGCCGCGCTGTCGGCCGCCCAGATCCTCGCCCGCCAGCACCCGGGACTCCGGGACCGTCTCGTCGCGTACCACGCGGAACTCGAGGCCGAGGTGGGCGACACCTCGCGGGCCCTCCACGAACTCGGGACCCCGGGGTTCCGCGACCGTGACGATTGAACCGACTGACGGGAGTTACCTCGGGTAAAGTCCGGTTGATCAACCCTTATATACTACCGCTCCTAACCTGCCCCACGTTACGGAGACTTCCATATTATGAACCAGTGGATCGCCATCGGGGCGTTCGCGATCGTCGGGGTGGGAATCCCCGTCGCCATGATCGCGGTATCGGCCCTCCTGCGGCCGAGCGTCCCCGAACGAGACAAACGCGCCACCTACGAGAGCGGCGAGGTGCCGACCGGCGGGACGCGCATCCGGTTCAACATCCAGTATTACATGGTCGCGTTGCTGTTCGTCGTCTTCGACATCGAGACCGTCCTCATCTTCCCGTGGGCGGTCATCTACGAGGACGCGCTCGCGACGACGGACCTGGTCACGGCGCTGGTCCCGATGCTGGTGTTCATCGGCGTGCTCGTCGTGCCGCTCGGCTGGGCGTGGCGCAAGGGTGCGGTCGAGTGGGCCGCGAGCCCCCGGCCGGAACACAATCAACAACGAGCGGATTGACAAATGAGTCAGGACACAACCACCGACGGGTTGGCCAGCAGCGAACCGCGAACCGACACCCGCGAGGCCCGGACGGGGCCGGGGCTCGACGACCGGTTCAACTCGAAACTTCGGGAGGCGCTGGGCGTGTCGCCGTTCATCCTCACGAAGTTCGACAAGTTCATGAACTGGGCCCGCGGGTCGTCAATGTTCATGCTACAGTTCGGGATCGCCTGCTGTAGCATCGAGATGATGCACACGTACTCGGTCAAACACGACCTCGACCGGTTCCACGCCGGCGTCCCGCGGGCGTCGCCGCGACAGGCCGACGTGATCATCGTCCCCGGGACCATCGTCTCGAAGTTCGCCCCGCGGATGAAGCGCGTCTACGACCAGATGGCCGAGCCGAAGTTCGTCGTCTCGATGGGATCGTGCACCATCTCCGGGGGCCCCTTCCAGGAGGGGTACAACGTCGTCAAGGGCGCCGAGGAGGTCATCCCGGTCGACATCCACGTGCCGGGCTGTCCACCCCGGCCGGAAGCCCTGGTCTACGGCGTCGCCAAGCTACAGGAGCGCATCGCCAACGGCGAGTCGACCCCCGTGACGGTCAAGCCGTACGAACTCGAGCAGTTCGACGAGCTAGAGCGGGACGAACTCGTCGAGCAACTCGCGGAGGACATCGACGAGGAAACGCTCGTCATGCGGTACAACTGGGCTGATTCGCCATGAGTACGCCACGACGTTCCTGCTCGCTTCGCTGCGCGGGCTGCGACTCGTCTACTCGTGCTCGCCACAGGAGGTGGCTCGCATGAGTCTGGAAGAGCCCACACCCCAGGTCGGCGTCACCGAGGACGGCCTAGACTACGACGCGCTCGAGGACCTCCTGGACGGGAAGGTTCGCGACCGCGAGACGCACGTCAACGCCGAAGGGTTCGTGATCAGCCCGGACGACGTCCAGGACGTCCTCTACACGCTCCGGGACGAGGCGGGCTTCGACCACCTGTCGCTGGTCACCGCCCAGGAGTACGAGGACCGGTACGAGAGCATCTACCACCTCAAGAAGTACGACGACCCGACGCAGGAACTGAGCGTGATCGTCCCCACCCCGAGGGACGACCCGGTCAGCCAGTCCGCCGCGCCGGTTTACCGGACGGCCGACTGGCACGAGCGCGAGGCCTACGACCTGGTCGGGATCGAGTACGAGGGGCACCCGGACCTGCGACGGATCCTCCTGCCCCGGACCTGGCAGGGCCACCCCCTGTCGAAGGATTACGACCAGGACAAGCCCCAGATCGTCCCCCTGGAAGCCCACAAGAACCCGATCGCCGACGATCACCGGGACAGCGAGTCGGACACGATGTTCCTCAACATCGGCCCGCACCACCCGGCGACCCACGGCGTGCTCCACCTCAAGACGACGCTCGACGGCGAGACGGTGGTGGACGTCGATCCGGACATCGGCTACCTCCACCGGTGCGAGGAACAGATGTGCCAGGAGGGCACCTACCGCCACCAGATCATGCCCTATCCCGACCGCTGGGACTACATCTCGTCGGGGCTGCTCAACGAGTGGGCCTACGCCCGGGCGATCGAGGACATGGCCGAGGTCGAGGTGCCCGAGTACGCCCAGGTCATCCGGACGATGGGCGCCGAGTTGTCCCGGATCGCCTCCCACACGATCGCGGTCGCGACCTACGCGCTGGACGTGGTGGGCGACTTCACCGCCACGTTCATGTATGCGATCAAGGACCGCGAGGTCGTCCAGAACATCCTCGAGGACCTGACCGGGCAGCGCCTGATGTTCAACTACCTCCGCGTTGGCGGGGTCGCCTGGGACCTGCCCGAGCCCCGCGAGGAGTTCTTCGAGAAGATCCGGGACTTCCTCGACGGCCTCCCACGGTCCCTCGAGGACTACCACAACCTCCTCACCGCCAACGAGATCTTCCAGATGCGAACGATCGACACGGGGATCCTCGAACCCGAGGCTGCCAAACAGATCGGCGCGACCGGCCCCGTCGCGCGCGGGTCCGGCATCGACTACGACATCCGCCGTGACGACCCCTACGGCTACTACGACGAACTCGACTGGGACGTCGTCACCGAGGACGGCTGTGACAACTTCAGCCGCGTGCTCGTGCGCCTGCGCGAGGTGGAGGAGTCCGCCCGGATCATCGAACAGTGCGTGGATCTGCTCGAGGACTGGCCGGAGGACGAGCGGGACATCCAGGCCAACGTGCCCCGGACGCTGAAACCGGACGCCGACAAGGAGGTGTACCGCGCGGTCGAGGGCGCCAAGGGCGAACTGGGCATCTACATGCGCTCGGACGGCACGGACAAGCCGGCGCGGTTCAAGATCCGGAGTCCGTGTTTCAGCAACCTCCAGACGCTCCCGGAGATGTCCGAAGGCGAGTACATCGCCGACCTGATCGCGTCGCTGGGAAGCCTCGACATCGTTCTCGGGGAGGTGGACCGATGATGGCGGTCCCCGGCGTGTTGCTTCCCGAGATGATCTCGGACCTCATCGGCCTCGGCGAGTTCGGCGTCGTGGGCGAGTTGATCGCCGGCCTGATCGGTGCCACCCTCATCGGTTCGTTCGTGCTGTTGAACGCGGCAGTGGCGGGGCCGTGGGCGAAGCGAAAGATCACGGCCGCCTTCACCGACCGCATCTCCGTCAACCGCGTCGGTCCGGCGGGGATCGGGACGATCGTCGTCGACTCGCTCAGGCTCCTCTCCAAGGAACTCATCATCCCGGAGAACGTCGATCGCCCGGCCTGGGACCTCGCGCCGATCCTCGTCCCGCTGTCGGCCCTGCTCGGGTTCGCGGTGATCCCGCTTCACCCCGGCATCCAGGTGGCCGACCCCGAGATCGGCCTGGTGTACGTGTTCGCGGTCTCGTCGCTCGCGTCGCTCGGCCTCGTCACGGGCGGCTACGCGTCGAACAACAAGTACTCGCTCATAGGCGGGCTCCGGGCACTCGCACAGAACCTCGCCTACGAGATCCCGCTGGTGGTCACGGGCGCCTCGGTGGTCATCTTCGTCGGAAGTCTCCAGATCACCGAGATCATCGCCGTGCAACACGAGACGCTGATCAACGTCGGCGGGGTTCGGATCCCGCAGTGGTTCGCGTTCGTGAACCCGTTCGCGTTCGTCCTGTTCCTCGCGGCGAACATGGCCGAGGTGGGTCGCAACCCGTTCGACACGCCCGAGGCCCCGACCGAGATCGTGGCGGGCTACCAGACCGAGTACGGTTCGGTCTACTTCGTCCTGTACTACCTGGGCGAGTTCCTCCACATCTTCCTCGGCGGCGCGATCATCGCGACGCTGTTCCTCGGCGGCTGGCACGGCCCGGTCCTGCCCGGTATCGTGTGGTTCACGATCAAGATCTGGGCCGTGTTCCTCCTGACCCAGTGGGCCCGGTCCGCCGTCCCCCGGGTCAGGATCGATCAACTCATCGAGATCGGCTGGAAGGGCCTCCTGGAACTGGCGTTCGCGAACCTGGTTCTGACCGCCATCATCGTGGGGGTGATCTCGTGATCGGGATGCTGAAGTCGATGGCGACCACGATGCGACACGCCCTGGACGGGAAGACGTTCACCGTCAGCTATCCCGAAGACGAGCCGGAGGTCAGTCCGCGATTCCGCGGCGTCCACAAGTTCAGCGAGGAGCGTTGCATCTGGTGTCGCCAGTGCGAGAACGTGTGTCCGAACGACACCATCCACATCGAGATGGACGAACAGCGCAACGGCGAGGAGTACGACCTCCACGTCGGCCAGTGCATTTACTGCCGGCTCTGCGAGGAGGTGTGCCCGACCGAGGCGATCGTCCTCACGCAGAACTTCGAGTTCACGGGCGGCACCAAGGACGAGCTGGTGTACAACAAGGAACAGCTCAAAAACGTCCCCTGGTACAAGGACATCGATCCGGTCGAGGCGCGCGAGCCCGATCGGAACGCCTGGGTCGGCGAAGGGGAAGGTGAACTCGACTACCAGTAGAGAATCGGCCACGGCTCGCGGTTTTCGACCGTTCGCTAGAGGAGCCCGTGAATTATAATCCGAGTGGAAGCTTTCTCTGCCGAAACCGAATTCTTCAAAGGGTGCCCCGACGGAAGGCCTTACTATGGTTGCATCCGAGACACTCGCGTTCGCGCTGTTCGCCGGGGTGACCGTGGCGAGCAGTCTGGGCGTGGTGCTCGTCCGGGACGTGTGGCACTCCGCACTGTTCCTCGGAGGAGCACTCCTCAGCGTCGCGGTGCACTACGTGATGGTGCAGGCCCAGTACGTCGCCGCGATCCAGATCCTCGTGTACGTCGGCGGGGTCCTGATCCTGATAACGTTCGCCGTGATGCTGACCCGGACGGAACCCGAAACGGAGGTCGAGGGCGCGTGACGACCAAACCGGAACTCGACCTTGGCCGTCACCTCCTCCCGGGGATCATCGCCGTCGGGCTGTTCGTGGTCATGGCGACGCTCGTCGTCCGGTCCTCGTTCGGCGATCCGACCGGGTTCGGCGGAGTCGGGAGCGTGACGGCGGGCATCGGGTTCGCGCTCTTCGACATCCTGGGGGCGGAAACGGTTCCGGCAGGCACCGAGGGGTTCCTCGCCGCCTTCGAAGCCATCGCCTTCGTGCTCGTGGCCGCGCTGGTCGGGGGCGTCACGCTCGCCCGTCGCGAGGTCGAGGGCGAGGTGGTCACCGCGCTCCGATCCGAGGTCGACCGGCGCTGGGGGCCCGAACAAACCGACGGTGGTAGCCCCACCGAACGGGAGGAGGATTCACGATGACGGCGCCGCTCCAGTACTACCTCCTGCTCTCGGCGGCGCTGTTCTGCGTTGGGCTCTTCGGCGTCCTGACCCGGAACAACGCCCTGATCTTCCTGATGTCCGTCGAGTTGATGCTCAACGCCGCAAACGTCAACTTCGTGGCGTTCTCCGTTTACCACGGGAACCTCACCGGACAGTTGTTCGCGCTGTTCGTCATCGCCCTGGCCGCCGCCGAGGTGGCCGTCGGCATCGGCATCTTCCTGGTCCTGTACCGCAACTTCGACGACGTCGACGTGACCGCCCCGACGACCATGAGGTGGTAAGATGGCAGGGGAACACATCGCCTTCTCGTTCGCGCCCGCCATCGCCGCGCTGCCGCTCGTGGCGTTCGTGGTCGCGCTCGCGTTCGGCCGGTTCATGCCGAAGGGCGGCGCCTTCGCGACGATCCTGGCGACCGGCGGATCGCTGTTGCTCTCGATCTGGGCCGCCGTCGCCGTCGCCGGCGGCGAGGTCTACCACGAGACGCTGTACGTCTGGTCGCCCGCCGAGGCGCTCGAACTCCACTTCGGCGCGCTGATCGACCCGCTGTCGGCGCTGATGCTGATCATCGTCTCGCTGATCGCCTTCCTCGTCCAGGTGTTCAGTCTCGGATACATGAACGACGAGGGCGAGACCGGCCTCCCCCGGTACTACGCCGGGATGGGACTGTTCTCGTTCTCGATGCTCGCGTTCGTGATGGCCGACAACGTCCTGATGGCGTTCATGTTCTTCGAACTGGTCGGGCTCTGCTCGTGGCTCCTGATCGGGTTCTGGTTCCGCGAGGCCGGCCCGGCGAGCGCGGCGAAGAAGGCGTTCCTGGTCACCCGCTTCGGGGACTACTTCTTCCTCGTCGGCGTGGTCGGGATCTTCGCGGCCTTCGGCTCCGGGCTGTTCGTGGGGGAGGAGGCGTTCCCGGTGCTCGCCGAGGAGGCCCTCGCGAACGGCGAGTCGGTGCTGGGCTTCGCCCCCGAAACGGGGATCACGATCCTCTCGCTGCTGGTGCTCGGCGGCGTCATCGGCAAGTCGGCCCAGTTCCCGCTCCACACCTGGCTGCCGGACGCCATGGAGGGCCCGACGCCCGTCTCGGCGCTCATCCACGCGGCGACGATGGTCGCGGCCGGCGTCTACCTGGTCGCCCGGATCTACGGCTTCTACGCGCTCTCGCCGACCGCGCTCGCCATCGTCGCGTTCGTCGGCGGCTTCACCGCGCTGCTGGCCGCGACGATGGCGACGGTGAAACAGGAACTCAAGCAGGTGCTCGCGTACTCGACCATCTCCCAGTACGGGTACATGATGCTCGCGCTGGGGGCCGGCGGCTACGTCGCGGCGACCTTCCACCTGATGACCCACGCGTTCTTCAAGGCGCTGCTGTTCCTCGGTGCCGGATCGGTCATCATCGCCATGCACCACAACGAGAACATGTGGGACATGGGCGGCCTGAAGGAGCGGATGCCCGTGACCTACTGGACGTTCCTCGCCGGGTCGCTCGCGCTCGCGGGCATCCTCCCCTTCGCGGGCTTCTGGTCGAAGGACGAGGTGCTCTACGAGGCACTGATCCACGGGGTGAACACCCCATTGTTGCTGGCGGCGTACGCCATGGGCCTGCTCGCCGTGTTCTTCACCGGGTTCTACACCTTCCGGATGGTGTTCCTGACGTTCCACGGGGATCCCCGGACGGACACGGCCGAGGACCCGGAGGGCGTGCGCTGGAACGTGAAGTTCCCGCTCGTCGTCCTGGGGACCCTCGCCACCGTGGCCGGCCTGATCAACATGGCGCCGGTCAAGAAACTGTTGGGCCCGGACATCGACTACCTCCACCAGTGGCTGAACGGCCCCGAGGAGGCGGCCGCGCTGACGGCCCACCACTACGGGGACCTCCTGCACGACTACGCCGGGTACACGGCGGCCGACCTGAGTCCCCTCCTCCCGGCGGTCGTCTCGCTCGGCATCGCGCTGGCCGGCGTCCTGCTGGCCTACCGGCTGTACGCCGTCCCCGAACCCGTCCAGCACACCGACAGGCTGGGCGCGATCAAGACCCTCTGGTTCAACAACTACTACCAGGACGAGTACCAGGTCTGGATCGCCGAGGGCGTGGCCTACCCGTTCGCGAAGGCGGCCGACACCTTCGACCAGGGCGTCATCGACGGGGTCGTCGACGGCGTCTCGTCGGTCAGCCTGTTTAGCGGGAGCCGGATCAAACGGCTCCAGACGGGTATCGTCACCAACTACGCCGCGCTGCTTGCGCTGGGACTGATCGGATTGCTACTGCTACTCGGAGTCACGGGAGGCTGGTTCGCATGATCATCGAGGCACTGCTCGCGCTCACGCTGATCGGATCGTTCGTCGTCTTCCTCGCGCCCGACGAGTACGCGGGCCGGCTGGCGTTCCTCGCCAGCCTGGTGCCGCTCGTCGGCAGCGGCTGGATGTACAGTCAGTTCGACGGCAGCGGCAATGCCCTGCTCGGGGGATCGCTCGCCTTCGAGGAGGAGTTCGCCTGGGCCGTCCTTGAACCGTACTCGATCCACTGGCACGTCGGCGTCGACGGGATCAGCCTCCCGTTGATCGTCCTGACGACGGTACTCACGACGCTTGCCATCGTCAGCGCGTGGACGCCGATCGACGAACGCCAGTCGCAGTTCTACGGCCTCGTGCTGTTCATGGAGACGGCACTGCTGGGCGTGTTCACCGCGCTTGACTTCATCGTCTGGTTCGTCTTCTGGGAGGCCGTCCTGGTCCCGATGTACTTCCTGATCGGCGTCTGGGGTGGCCCCCGCCGGAAGTACGCCGCGATCAAGTTCTTCGTCTACACCAACGTGGCCAGCCTGGTGATGTTCATCGGGTTCGTCGCGCTGGTGTTCGGCCTGGGCGACGCCGTCTCGAGCTTCGACCTGCCCGCGATCGCGCAGGCGCTGGCCGTCGACGGCGCCGAACCGGACGCCTACGCCGGCGTCGTGGGGCCGGAAACGCTGAAACTGCTGTCCTTCCTCGCGATGTT
>JBLGCL010000021.1:0-23177 GCA_047617305.1 Natronomonas sp. | reverse complement strand
CTGCTCATCGATCAAGAGCCACTGCGATCCAACCTGAATAATGAGGGTCTCCTGACCAATCCTCTCCTCTTAGTCCCGTTTCAGTTAATTTTATGCGACGAAACTGAATTATGGGTAAGAGACAGCCGTTCACGGCGGGTGAGGATGTCACCGAGCTTTGTAAGGTCGGTCCTCCGGATATCGTGATTTGACCGTCTTCGGCCGCCAGGAGACCCGATTTCTGTCACCCGAGTAGGACCGCTACGGCCCGGTAGCCGACGTAGCTGAGCACGAACGACACTCCGAGTGAACCAACCCAGGCACCGATCGTCCGGAGTGCCTTGTTTCGGCTCACGGCGCTGTCGCCTCCCGCGAGCCCGCTTCCGACGATCGCCGAAACGATGATCTCGTTGAACGAGACTGGAATCCCGAACAGGACGGCGGTCTGGGCGATCGCGAACGAGGGGATGAGCGCGGCGATCGAGAGCATCGGATTCAGCGACGAGTAGTCCTGGGAAAGCGCCTTGATCATCCGCGGGGCACCCGTCCACGAACCGGCAAGCAGTCCGAGGCCACCCCCAGCGAGCACCAGCGTGAGGGGGAGGTCGTAGGGATCGAGCAAGGGAAGCAAGGGCCCAATCGCGAGACCAACCTGCGTGCCGCCAGCGGAGAACGCCACGAGCGCGCCCATTGCCAGGAGGAATTCCCGGATGGCCGTGGTCGTATCGGCTGCACTCCGCCAGAAGAGGAGGCCGCCGGCCGCGACCGACAGGCCCGCGGTCGTTCCGGCCACGCCAATCGCCGTCGGTCCGGGTGTGGCGGCAGCGACGGCCTGGCCGATGGAAGCACTCCCGCCCGACGGACCGAGGAGGGCGAATTCGATGTTGGCGACGATCGCACCGACACTCGCCCCGAGTAAGGGGACGGTCACCGAGGCCGGAAGCCGGTCGTCACGGAGCAGTCGGCCCAACGCGTACGCCGTCGCTCCGCCGACGAACGGGACGAGCACCCACAAGGTGCCGATCTGAGCGTACTTGTCCCAGGCGGGACCGCCCCCGAGCGCCAGGCCCGTTCCCACGACCGCACCGGTGACCGTGAACGCCGTGGCGATCGGATACCCCGCGAAGACTCCGACGGCGACCAGCCCGCCGGCGATCACCAGGGCCAGCGTCGCCGAAAGCGGCGAGAGCGTGACGCCGACGACGAGTTCACGCCCGACGGCTTCGGTGACGTTCGCCCCTTGCAGGACCGCTCCCGCGAACCCGAGAATCCCGACGACAAAGGCGGCGCGAAGCGTCGTGATCGCGTTGGCCCCGACTGCCGGTGCGAACGGGGTCGAACCGCTGGATCCGGCCCCGATCGACCACGCCATGAACGCGCTGGCAATCCCCGCGACGACCAGCGTTACGAGCCCCGACCCGACGACCATCAGCTTGGACAGCGACACAGTCGTCTCCGATAAGAACCTGTTGGTCCCGTCCGACGCTGACCGGTCGGGTATTCGAAAGGTCTCCGAGTTCGAGGTTACGACGATCGGGGGCCCTTTCGAACGGCTCCCCCTCCCCGTTCATCATGCACCCGATGACCGTCCAATTCCACAACTAATTTTAACAGATACCGTCTATATCCGCAGTGGGCAACATGGTATTGAGTCGGGAGTTCGGTCAGCTGCCCGCTCGAATCGATCGTACCTCGACGAGTCGGACGAACTGCCGTCCCATGGGTCGATTCGCCTGGGCGTCGGGGCGGACCAACGCCGACTCCCGCCTGCTGGAGGGATCGCGTCCCCCATCGATCACCCTCCCGCAATCCCATCGCCGCGATTCGGTGAGACACCCGTCGGTAATTGATGGACAGGATGCCCGGTCGATGGGACGTTGAACGAAACGCCGCCCGAGAAAATTCATGATTAGCTATAACTCTGCCAGACTGCCTTCGAGCGAAGACGTGGACCGGGTCACGCAAACGCCAGTGCTAATATCATCGCTCAGTCATGACTGACGACCAGAACGGCATGGACACGCCGTGGTCACGGTTAGTCGAGGAAGTGACGGAGCACTACGACGTGACGTCGAGTGAGGGATTGAGCGAACGGGAAGCCGACGACAGGCTCGACCGCTACGGACGCAACGAGTTGCGCGAGTCCGAGCGCAAGCCCTGGTGGAAGATCCTTTACGAGCAGTTCACCGGCTTCATCATCGTCCTGTTGGGGGCGGCCGCCATCGGTGCACTCGCCATCGGCGAGAACATCGAGGGCGTGTCCGTCATCGCCGTGCTCATCATCAACGGCATCATCGGGTTCGTGACCGAGATGCGGGCCGTCAGCTCGATGGAGAGCCTGCAGGAGCTGACGGAGATCGAAACCCGCGTCCGCCGCGACGGCGAGGACCAGGAGATCCCGGCGGAGGAACTCGTCCCCGGTGACGTCGTGGTCCTGGAGGCCGGCGACGTCGTCCCGGCGGACCTGCGCGTGGTGGAAGGCAACAAACTGCAGGCCGACGAGTCCGCGCTCACCGGCGAATCGGTGCCGGTCGGCAAGACCAGCGAGCCCATCGACGAGGACACGCCCCTCGCCGACCGCGAGAACATGCTCTACAAGGGGACGTACGTGACGCGGGGCTCCGCCGAGGCGGTCGTCGTCTCGACCGGGATGGACACCGAACTGGGCAAGATCTCCGAGTCGCTCCAGGAGGCGGCCGAGGAGAAGACGCCCCTCCAGCAGCGCCTGGACGACCTCGGCATGAAGCTCGTCCCCCTCCTGGTGGTCGTGGCCACGATCGTCCTCCTGTCGGGCTGGCTCAGGGGCCACGACCTGCTCCTGATGGTCGAGGAGGCCATCGCGCTGGCCATCGCGACCGTCCCCGAGGGCCTGCCCATCGTCGCCACGCTCGTGCTCGCGCGGGGAATGTGGCGGATGGCCGAACGCAACGCCCTGATCAGCAACCTCGCGTCCGTGGAGACCCTCGGGTCCACCAACATCATCTGTACGGACAAGACGGGGACGCTGACGGAAAACGAGATGACCGTCAGCGAAATCGAACTCGCAAACGGATCGGTCGAGGTCACCGGGACGGGACTGGATACCGACGGGACCTTCCACCGGCCCGATCAGGCTGCCGACGGGGGATCGGACCCGACCATCGGTGACGGCGGATTGAAGCTCGACGCGCCGGAGAATCGACCACTCGACGAGGCGCTAGAAGTGGGCGTCCTCTGTAACAACGCCTCGGTGACCGAGACCGACGGCGAGGCGGAGACGACCGGCGAACCGATGGAAGCGGCGCTCCTGATCGCCGGTCTCAAGGCCGACATGGACCGGGACGACCTCCTCGAATCGATGCCCGAGACCCGGGAGGTCTCCTTCGATCCGTCCGTGAAGATGATGGCGACCTACCACGAGGTGGACGGCCGGCACAAGGTCGCCGTGAAAGGTGCGCCCCGGGCCGTCATCGACTCGGCCACCCACCAGGTGACCGAGGACGGCACCGAGGAACTCTCGGACGAAGCCCGGGACGAGTGGATCGAGAAGAGCGACCGCATGGCCGAGGACGGCCTGCGCGTGCTCGCGGTCGCCAGAAAGACGGTCGACGATCCCGAGGCCGAACCGTACGAGAACCTGGAACTGATCGGTCTGGTCGGTATGATCGACCCGCCGCGCGAGGAGGTCAAGTCGACCATCGAAGGCTGCAAGGAGGCCGGCATGCGGGTCGTCATGGTGACCGGCGACCACGCGGGGACGGCCAAGAACATCGCCAAGAGCGTCGGCCTCGTGGACGAGAACGACCCCGACGTCGTCGAGGGCAGCGAACTCGACGACCCCGAGAACCTCTCCGAGGACGAAAAGGAGCGGTTCGCCGACGCCTCGATCTTTGCGCGAGTCAACCCCGAGAACAAGCTCGATCTCATCGAACTCCACCAGGGCATCGGATCGATCGTCGCCATGACGGGCGACGGGGTCAACGACTCGCCGGCGCTGAAGAAGGCCGACATCGGGGTGGCCATGGGCCAGCGCGGTACGCAGGTCGCCCAGGAGGCCTCGGACATGATCCTCCGGGACGACAACTTCACGAGTATCTACCACGCCGTCCGGGAGGGACGGAACATCTTCCGGAACATCCGGAAGTTCGTGCTGTACCTCATGTCCTGTAACGTTAGCGAACTGACGAGCATCCTGCTCGCGACGCTGGTGGGACTTCCGCTACCCATCCTCCCGCTGCAGATCCTTTTCCTCAACGTCGTGAACGACATCTTCCCGGCGTTCGCGCTGGGGGCCTGCGACGCCGGCGAGGAGGTCATGAATCGGCCGCCGCGCGATCCCGACGAGCCGATCATGACGCGCACGAACTGGAGCGAGTTGGCGCTCTACGGCGCCGCGCTATCGGTCGCGACGGTCGGCGCGCTCGCCATTGCCGGCGGGATGTATCCCGGCGGTCCGGGGAGTAGGGCGGCCGTCACGGTCTCGTTCCTGACCCTGGCGTTCGGGCAACTGTTCCACGTGTTCAACATGCGGGAGGTCACCTCGAACCTGCTGCGCAACGAGGTCACCGAGAACCGCTACGTGTGGGGCGCGGTCGCCCTGTCGGGGATCATCGTGGCGAGCACCCTCTACATCCCCGGCGTCTCGCTGGCGCTGAAGACCACGCCCATCGGCGTCGAGGGCTGGACGGTAGTGTTCGGGATGAGCCTGATCCCGCTGGGCGTCGGGCAGATCGAACGCGAGGTCCGCCGACGCTTCGGGACGCCGAAGTTCGGCACGATGATCGAGAACGCGCTGTTCGACTGAGCGCTCACTGACGGTCTTTTTTTAACGAACGGCCGGTGACGGGGTCGGTAGATCCTCAACCGGTCGGAAGGGAAAACCACTGCTGTCGCCCGGCCGCTTTTCAGGGGTGGGCGTAGTACACGACGGACGCGTCGTCGCCGTGTTCGTCGACGCGAACGAACCCGACGCGCTCGAACTGGACGACTTCGTCCACCGGGGTGTCGGCGAATTCGGGTTCGGCCACGCCCTCGACGTCGCCGTTCATCGTCCGCATGCGAACCGGAACGCCGTCCTCGGCGGGCACCCAGTGGATGACGTCGGCTTTCCCCTCGCGGACGACCTCGATGTCGTCGTCGGTGTACTCGAACGCTTCGCCGTCGTATGCGACGGGCCCGTAGCCCTTGAGCCAGACCGTCTCGCCCCGATCGGGACGGTCCTCCGGTTCGATCAGGACGGCGTCCTCGACCGGAACGTCCCGGTCTCCGCGGTCCCCGTGTTCCGGATGGCGGGGCGGGTGTGCCTCGTCTGGACCACCGTGGACGGCAATCTCGACGCCGTCGCGCACCAGGAAGTACCGGTCGGCCTCGTCGTCGACGACGTCCCGGTTCTTCGCGTAGACCGAACTCATCGCGAGGTCGACGTCGCTGGTCGAGGTGCCCAGTTCCACGAGCGCGTCGACGATGGCGTCCCCGCGGATGCCACGGCGCTGCAGGCTGGCGACCGTCGGGGCGCGCGGGTCGTCCCAGCCGTCGAGTTCGTCCCGCTCGATCAGTTCCTTGATCGTCGAGGTGGACATCTTCACGTCGTAGGCGTCCAGCTGGACGTGGCCCCAGTGGACGACCTCGGGGTACTCCCAGCCGAAGTAGTCGTAGACGAACCCCTGGCGCTTGGCCGAGTCCTGGAGGTCGATCCCGCGGATGATGTGCGTGATCCCGGTTTCGTGGTCGTCGATCCCGGACTGGAAGTCCAGCATCGGCCAGCAGCGGTACTCGGCGGCCGCCTCGCGTGGATGGGGGGTGTCGATCATCCGGAACGCGACCCAGTCGCGGAGCGCCGGGTTCTTGTGTTCGATATCCGTCTTTACCCGGAGCACCATCTCGCCGGGATCGTACTCGCCGTCGACCATCCGCTCGAACTCCTCGAGGGAGGTTTCAGGATCCTTGTCGCGGTGCGGACAGGCCTCGCCCGCGTTCTTCAGGTCGGAGAATTCCTCCTGTTCGCACGAGCAGGTGTAGGCGCCCCCCAGTTCGATCAACTCGCGGGCGCGGTCGTAGTACAGGTCCAGGCGGTCGCTGGCCTTGATCACCTCGTCCGGTTCGAAACCGAGGAAGTCGACTGCGTCGAGGATCCCCTCGTAAGCGTCGAGGTCCGGCCGCTTCGTCTCGGGGTCCGTGTCGTCGAAGCGCACCAGCATCCACCCGTCGTACATCTCCTTGTACGTCCCGATGACCGCGGGCATCCGGGCGTTGCCGATGTGCCAGGGGCCGTTCGGGTTCGGTGCACAGCGCATCCGCACCTCGTCGTACGCCTCGACGTTCGGAAGGTCGGGAAGGGGTTGCTCGTCCGCTTCGTCCTCGGCCGCCAGTTCCTCGAGCATCTCGGGAGCGAGTTCGCCCAGTCGCTCGCGGCGGTCCTCGGTCGTCATGTCCCCGATCCGGCCCACGACGCCGCCGATCACGCCGGGGATCTCGTCGCCGTGTTCGCGGAACTCGGGGTTCTCGCCCATCAGCGGGCCCATGATGGCCCCGACCTCCGGGTCCGACTCGTGTTTCAGGGCGTTGAACAGGGCGTGCTTCTCGGCCTCGCGCACGACCCGTTCGCGGAGTTCGTCGTCCATCGACGGTCCGTTCGACGGCCGGGATTGAAAACTCCCCGGAACGAGCGGCCCCCGGGACGGTGGCTCCGGTTTTCGAGCCGACCGCTCCCCGTCGGCTCACGAGGGGGTTGCCGGTCCTTTCGAAAACGGCGTCGAGCCTCGACGAAGAAATCGACAGGTCGCGTGCGGGGCCCGCCGATGGATCAGTAGCCCTTGCCCAGCATTTCGCGGGCGACGATGTTCTTCTGGATCTCCGTGGTGCCCTCGTAGATCTGCGTGATCTTGGCGTCGCGGTAGAACCGCTCGACGTCGAAGTCGTTGACGTAGCCGGCGCCGCCGTGGATCTGGACGGCCTCGTCGGCCACGTCCGTGGCGACGCGGGACGCGAACTCCTTGGCCATGGAGGCGAGCATCGTCAGGTCCTCCTCGCGGTTGTCGACGCTCCAGGCCGAGTAGTAGGTGAGCCAGCGGGCCGCCTCGGTGCGGATTCGCATGTCCGCCAGCTTGTGCTGGATGGCCTGGAACTCGCTGATCGGGCGACCGAACTGCTCGCGCTCCTGGGCGTATTCGAGGGAGCGATCGGTCGCCCCCTTGGCGATGCCGAGCGCCTGCGCGGCGACCATGGTCCGGGTCATGTCGAAGAACTGCATGATCTGGAGGAACCCCATGCCGCGGGTCCCGACGAGGTTCTCCTCGGGGACGCGCACGTCGTCGAAGACGAGTTCGGCCGTGTCCGAGGCCCGGATGCCCAGTTTGCCGGTGATCTTCTCGGACGTGAACCCGTCCCGGTCGGATTCGACGACGATCTGGCTGAACCCGTTGTACCGTCCCTCCGCGTCGGGGTCGGTCTCGACGAGCACGACGAAGAAGTCGCCCACCGACCCGTTGGTGATCCACATCTTGTTGCCGTTGACCACCCACTCGTCGCCCTCCAGTTCGGCGCTGGTGGACACCGAGGAGACGTCCGAACCCACGTCCGGCTCGGAGATGGCTGCCCCCGATATCTTCTCGCCGCTCGCGACGGGTTCGAGGAACCGCTCCTTCTGGTCCTCGGTCCCGAACTCCATGATCGCCTCGGTCCCGAACGAGGTCGCGGTGATCGAGAGGGCGATCCCCGGATCGACGGCGAACAGTTCCTCGACGATCAGGGCCGTCGTGAGGGTGTCGTACCCGACGCCGCCGTACTCGATGGGGATATAGGGCCCCGTCAGCCCCATCTCCGCGGCCTTGTCGACGATCTCGTGGGGGAACTTCTCCTGCTCGTCGTACTCGGTCGCGGCGTCCGCGATCTCGTTCTCCGCGAACCGGCGCACCTCGTCGCGAACCTGTCGTTGCTCGTCGGAGAGGTCGAAGTCCATGGGCACCTGTAACAAATTCACCTATAAAGACTTTTGTAACCGGAAGTAAACTGGTACTCTGTTTGTTTTTCGCCACGGGGGAAACGTTGAAACCGGTCGCAGTCGAGAGTTCGGGTATGGAACTCGACGATATCAACACTGTCGCAGTTCTCGGCGCCGGGAACATGGGGCACGGGATCGCCGAGGTCGCCGCGATGGCGGGCTACGAGGTGACCATGCGGGACATCAACGAGGACCTGGTCCAGTCGGGCTACGAGGACATCGAGTGGAGCCTGAACAAACTGGCGGAGAAGGACCGGATGAGCCAGGCGGAGGCCGACGCGGCGCTCGACCGGGTCACGCCCGTGGTCGACATGAAAGCCGCCGTCGAGGACGCGGACGTCGTCATCGAGGCAGTCCCGGAGAAGATGGCGATCAAGAAGGACGTCTACGAGGATGTCGAGGAGTACGCGCCCGATCACGCCATCTTCGCGACGAACACGTCCAGCCTCTCGATCACCGACCTGTCCGAGGTAACCGAGCGTCCCGAGCGGTTCTGCGGGATGCACTTCTTCAACCCGCCGGTCCGGATGCAACTGGTCGAGGTCATCTCGGGCGCCCACACCGACGACGAGACCCTCGACGTCGTCGAGGACCTCGCGGAGGCCTTCGACAAGACCCCCGTCCGGGTTCGCAAGGACAGCCCGGGCTTCATCGTCAATCGCATCGTCGTCCCGTTGATGAACGAGGCAGGGTGGCTGGTCCACGACGACGTGGCGACGATCGCCGAGGTCGACTCCACGGCGAAGTACGACATCGGCACCCCGATGGGAACCTTCGAGTTGACCGACATGGTCGGCATCGACGTCGGCCTGCACGTCCTCGAGTACATGCACGACCAGCTCGGCGACGCGTACGAGCCCTGCCCGCTCCTCGAAGAGAAGGCCGAGACGGAGGAACTCGGCCAGAAGACCGGGAAGGGGTTCTACGACTACGAGGAGGGCGAGGGCGTCCAGATCCCGACCGACGAAGGGTCCGACCTGGTTCGGCGGCGACTCCTCGCCATGATGGCCAACGAGGTGGCCAAACTCGTCGGGAACGACGTCGCCGACCTCGACGACGTCGAGGACGCGGTCATGCTCGGTCTCGGCTTTCCCGAAGGCCCGGCGAAACTGGCGGACGATCACGGTCTCGCGGACCTCGTGGACGCGCTCGACGACGCCTACGAGGAGACGGCTCACCCCCGGTACGAGGCCTCCGATCACCTCCGCGAGTTCGCCGAGGCGGGCGGGTTCCACGCCGCGGGCGAGGACGAAGACGAGGAAACCGAACGGGAGTACGAGACCATCTCGGTCGGGGTCGACGGCGAGGTCGGCCACCTCGAGATCGACCGGCCACACCGGATGAACACGATCACGATCGACATGCTCGACGAGATCGACGCGGCGATCGACGAGTTCGTCGAGGACGAGGACGTCCGGGCCGTCCTCCTCACCGGCGCGGGCGACCGGGCGTTCTCGACGGGGTTCGACGCCTCGACCGCCGCGCCAGGGAGCGGCATCGAGGCCGCCGAGATGTCCCGAAAGGGCCAGCGGGTATTCGGCCGGTTCGAGCGGATCGACGTGCCCGTGATCGCCGCCGTCGACGGGTACTGCCTCGGCGGCGGGATGGAACTCGCCACCGGTGCCGACGTCCGCATCGCCAGCGAGCGCTCGACCTTCGGTCAGCCCGAACACGACCTCGGCCTGCTTCCGGGATGGGGCGGTACCCAGCGTCTCCACCGCATCGTCGGCGAGGGCCGGGCCAAGGAGATCATCTTCACGGCCGAGCACTACGACGCCGAGACGATGTACGACTACGGCTTCGTGAACGAGGTCGTCGAGAACGACGCCATCGAGGATCGGGCCCGGGAGTTCGCCCGTGACCTCGCCGCCGGCCCGCCCATCGCCCAGAAGTTCACCAAGCGGGCGATGGTCGCCGGCCGCGACGACGTCGACGCCGGCCTCGAGGTGGAGGCCCAGGCGTTCGGCCACCTCTTCACGACCGACGATCTCTGGGAGGGGCTGGCCGCCTTCCAGGAGGATCGCGATCCCGAGTTCGAGGGGGAGTAGGTCGCCTTCGGCCGCCCGGTTCCGCACTCGTCTCGACGCGGGGCCCCGTCCCGGTTACGCGACCCGCTGCCGGATCCCGGCCCGTATCGATCAAAATAATTCTTCAAAACCAGCTACCGTCGGCTAGAAACAATCTATTTATATGTCTGTAGTACTTTCGGATGGTAAGGGACGGAAACGATGACAGGACGAACGACATCCGAAGGGGGAACGGTGACCGTTTCCCAGGTACTCGACCGCATCCCCGTCGGCGCGTTCCACCACCGATTACTCGCGATCTGTGGGGCCGCGTGGGCGTTCGACGGCATGGAAGTAATCGTGATCTCGTTCACGCTCCCGGTCCTCATCGGGGCCTGGAGCCTCGGCGGGTTCGCGGCCGGACTCCTCGGATCGGCCAGCCTCATGGGCATGATCGTCGGCAACTGGGGCTGGGGCTGGTTCGCGGACCACCACGGTCGGAAGGACGCCTTCCAGTGGACGGTCCTCACGTACTCCGTGTTCGCGGGACTCACGGCGCTGGCCACCGGGTTCTACTCCGGGTTCGCGCTCCGGTTCCTCACCGGCGTTGGCCTCGGCGGCGCGCTCGCCGTGGACACCTCCTACCTCTCGGAGCACCTCCCGACCGACCGGCGGGGGCGGTACCTCGTATACCTCGACGCCTTCTGGCCGATCGGCAACATCATCGCCGTCGTCCTGGCGTGGGTGTTCCTCTCGGCGCTGTCGACCGGCGGGACCGTGGCGGTCCCCGTTCTCGGCGACGTCGCCGGCTGGCGGTTGCTGTTCGTCGCCGCCGGGTTCCCCGCCCTGCTGGTGTTCGTGATCCGGTCGCAGTTGCACGAGACGCCCTATTACCTGGCGAAGGAGGGCGACGTCGACGGCGCGAACGCCCGCATCGAAGCCATTGCCCGGGAAAACGGCGAGGAGGCCGAGACCATCGACGCGTCGGACGTCGTAACGGGTGCGACCTCGAGCGTCCGGCGCCTGTTCGAGTCGGACCTCCGCAACCAGACGCTGATGATCAGCGCCGCGTGGTTCGCGATCAACTTCGGCTACTACGGCGTGTTCATCTGGCTCCCCCAGACCGTCGGGGCGGCGGGCGTCGTCGGGAACATCTACCTGTACTTCCTGATCATCGCGCTCGTCCAGATCCCGGGCTACCTGAGCGCGGCCTACCTCGTCGAGCGGATCGGCCGGAAGTACACGCTCGGGACGTACCTCCTCCTCTCGGGGGTGTTCACCTTCGTGTTCGCCGCGACCATGCCCGGCGTCGGGTTCGGCCTTGGGATCGAGGGGCTGTACCCGTTCCTCGCCGGCCTGCTGGCGGCGTCGTTCTTCACCCTCGGGGCTTGGGGTGCGATCTACGCCTACACTCCGGAACTGTTCCCCACCGAGGCGCGCGCTACCGGCAACGGCTTTGCCGGCGGCGTCGGCAAGGTTGCGGCCGTCATCGGCCCGATCCTCGCCGGGGCCCTCCAGGCGAGTTCGGGGTATCTCGTTGCCCTCGTTCCGCTGGCCGTCGCGTTCGCGATCGGTGGGCTGGTCGTCCTGGCGTTCGGCCGCGAGACGATGGGGGAACCGCTGTTCTGACCGGGGACGATCGACAGGATCCGTCGATTCCTTCCGAGGGGAAGGAGGGTCGTCGTGGTCCCTTCGCCGGGTATCTGAAGGGATCACGGCGACATCGGCGGGGCGTCGATCCTTTCCGGAGCCAGCCCGTCTTCCCGCCGTTTTCGTTCACCCACTAGGTTCGGGCTCCTCCTTATCCATACGTAATCCAGAGTACCTTTCGTAGCGATGACAAAGCCATCGAATCCGACCCGTCGGCGCGTGCTGCTCGGTCTGGGCACGGCCGCCACGGTTTCCCTCGCCGGCTGTGGGGCGAGCGGCGACGGTGACGGAGACGCGACGACGACCGACGCGATGAATCAGGATATGACGACCGACACGCCGACCCCGACCGAGGTCCCCCCGGAGGGAACCGGGTCGCTCCGGGTGGGGCACCTGTCGCCGAACGCCCCGGACGTCGACGTCTACGTCGACGGTACCGCCGTTCTCGAAGGCGTTCCGTTTGGAGCCGTGAGCGAGTACCTGTCGGTTCCCGCAGGACCGCGCACGGTCCGCATCACGCCGGCCGGCGACGCCGAGACGACCGTCTTCGAGGGGGACCTCACGGTAGCGGCCGACGCCGCCTACACGGTCGCCGCCGTCGGCGAGGTGGGCGACATGGCCGACCAGCCATTCGAACCGCTGGTGCTGTCGGACGACAACGTCGCTTCGGGCGACGATCAGGCCCGGCTTCGGGTCGTCCACGCCTCGCCGGACGCGCCGGCCGTGGACGTGACCGTGGAGGGCGGTGACGGCGTGCTCTTCGACGGCGTCGAATACGGTGGGTCGGGCTACGTCACCGTCCCTGCCGGCGATTACACCGTCCAGATCAGGGGCGCCACCGAAAGCAACGACGGCGACGTCGTCGCCTCGTTTGACGTCAGCCTCGGTGGCGGTGGCGTGTACACCGCCTTCGCGGGCGGGTACCTCACGGCCGACGACGAACCCGCGGAGACGGCGTTCGACCTCTACCTCTCTGAAGACGTCGCGGGGACCATGCAGGAGGCGACGGCGTCCCTCCGGGTGGGCCACCTGTCGCCGAACGCTCCGAACGTGGACGTCTACGTCGACGGCACCGCCGTCCTGGAAGGCGTTTCGTTCGGAGCCGTCAGCGACTACCTGTCGGTTTCGGCGGGTTCACACCAGGTCAGGGTCACCGCCGCTGGCGACGCGGAGACGGTCGTCTTCGATCAGGAGCTCGCGCTCGCCGAGGGGACCGATTACTCCGCCGTTGCGGTGGGTGAACTCGGCGACATGGCAGCACAGCCGTTCGAGGTACTCGTTCTTGAGGACGACAACGTCGCTCCGGCGGAGGGGATGGCGAAACTTCGTCTGGTCCACGCCTCGCCCGACGCGCCGGCCGTCGACGTAACCGTCGAGGCCGGCGGTGACCCGCTCTTCGATGGGGTCCCCTTCGGTGGGTCCGGATACGTCACGGTCCCGGAAGGGTCGTACACGGTCCAGATCCGTGGCGACACGGAGGCCAACGACGGCGACGTCGTCACGTCGTTCGACCTGGATCTCTCGGGAGGGACGGTCTACACCGCGTTCGCGGGCGGTTACCTCACGCCGGACGACGAACCGGAGGACAGGCCGTTCGACCTATTCGTCGCGGTTGACGCCGATCGTAGTATGTAACCGCTTCTCCGGAGCCGTCCCTGACGTTCTGACGTTCAGGTCCCGAACGAGCGACGCGGTCCAGTCCCGAGGCGGGCCGGAGTCATTCTTCCCCGTCGGAACGGAACTGCTGGAGGATCGGGATCGCGTCGACTTTCTCCTCGGGGAGCACTTCCCAGTTGATCCCTGCCGGTCGTTCGAACGGCGAGTCACATCGAACGACGCGTTCCGGCGTGACGAGCAGGTCAATCGGGACGTCGTGGCCATCCGGCCGACCCTCGTCCTCGAGAACCTGTCGCTCGTGGACCGTCGTGGCCACGGTCGTGTCGTCGTCCACGAGGCCGAACTCCCGCAGGATCGCGAACTCAAGGTCGCTGTACCCCTCGCCCTTCCCGATCCGGGCGCCGGCTTCGGTGACGGAGACGCTTCCCGAGACGATCAGGTCGACGTGTTCCATCGCCTCCGGACCGACCTGTTTCCCCAGTTCCGGCGCCCCTTTGATCGTCGTCGCCCGGTCGTAGTCGTCGATCTCGGCGGGATCGAGTCGAACGAAACACTCCTCGTCCCGAAGTCGCGGGACGGCGACGTGGACCGTCTTTTCGTCCTCCAGCGCCCGGCGGCGGACCGGCCGCTGTGGGGCGTCGGGATTGGCCTTGATCGCCTCGGCGCGGTTCCAGACGTCGGCCCCGGCGAGGCGATCCGCGGCGCTGTCGGCACCTTCGAAATTCGGGATTCTTCCGTGGGGCGGGAACGGGAACCGTGCGGCCCCGGATTCCTCGAGTTCGTCCCACACCCGTTCCCGGTGCGCTTGCTTGTCCATGCAGACGATCCTGGTGGCGCGGACGGCAAAAGCGTCACCGTGCCGACGGCCGCGATCCGATGGACTCGGCCGACACCGATCGATACGACCGACAAGGACTGCCGGACGCCGAACCAAACCTTAAGGCGGATGGGTCCCGGACCCTCCCGTATGGCCGAACTCGAAATCACGCTGTCCGATCGTCTCGATAGCGAGATCGATCGTCTCGTCGAGCAGGGGGACTTCCTCAACCGCGAACAGGCGATCGAAGAACTGCTCTCGATGGGCGTCTCCGCCTACGACACCGACGACGAGGACGACCCGATAGAACCCGACGAGGAGATGTTCACGCAGGCCGTCAACGAACGCCAGGATCCCGCGATGGACGACGATCCCGAGGACGAGTACTCGTTCTGATCCGACGTCGAGGTTTGTCACCGATCTATCCGCTCGTCGGCCGCCAGGTAATCCTCCAGGAGGGACGGGAACTCCCGGCCGCGCAGGTATCGCAGCCCGAAGTCGTCGGCCCAGGTGATGATCCCGCGGTCCTCGGTGACGACGCCGGCGTCGAGTTCCCGGGCGAGGATGAGGAGGTCGAAGTCCTCCCGGGAGTCGAGCACCCCCTGCCGGAGCGTGCCGCGGTACTCCTCGCGCAGGTCCGAGATGACCTTGTCGACCTCGGTCATGTGGTCGTGTTCCTCGAGGGTCTCGTCGTGGGAGCCCTCGGCCTTCCGGACGGCTTTCTCGGAGACGCGCAGCCCGCGGTTGACGCGGTCGGACATCTCGTCGATGAAGTGATAGACGATGACGGCCGGGATCCGGACCTCGAACCGGTCGGGGTTCTTCCGGATGACCCAGGTGTTGAGCTTCGAGTACACCTCCTCCGGGACGTCCCGGTCGTCGAGGATGGTCGTCAGTTCGTCGTGGATCGACGGCGGCATGTAACAGGAGATGTTGAGCTTGAGCTTCGCCTCGGCGACGAGTTCGAGCAGCCTGTCGGCCGCGTCTCCGACGTCCTCGTCCTCCCGTCGGATCTCCTCCGTGAGGAAGGCCGACGTGTCGAGCACGAACCGCTGCTTGAGCGGATACTCGGGCATTGGTGGGCCTTCGGGCCCGGGCGTAAAATACCCTCCAGTCGATCGGGGCACGGGGCGACCCGGCGAGGCCCTTTTGCGACCGACCCGCGTATTCCGTACTATGGACGACCCCGCGTGCCACCGGAAACTCGGCCTCTCGAAGGCGACGTTCGAGCGCATCGAGGACGAGTTTTCGAAACGGTACTACGACGGGACGGCGTATCGGTCGCTCCCCGACTATCGGAAAACCCTCGAGAAGGGGACGGTCCTGATCGCGGACACGGTCGTTCGCGGGTTCCCGAAGGTACCGCGGACGCTCGTCCTCGAGGAGGGCATCCCGCGTTACTTCGGCGGCGAGTTCGCCGTCGAGGAGAAGATGAACGGGTACAACGTCCGGGTCACCCGGATCGACGGCGAGATCTATGCCTTCACGCGCGGCGGGATCGTCTGCCCGTTCACGACCTGGAAGGTCGAGGCCGACCTCGACCTGGATCCGTTCTTCGACGAGTATCCCGGGACGATGCTCTGCGGGGAGATGGTCGGGCCGGAGAACCCCTATACGCCCCACGACTACGAGGGGATCGACTCGCTCGCGTTTCGTGCGTTCGACGTGCGCGACCGTGAGACCGGCGACTCCCTCCCCGTGTCGGATCGCCGGGCCATCCTGGACGAGTTCGACGTCCCGCAGGTCCCGTTCTTCGGGCTGCTGACGCCGAGCGAGGCCGTCGACCAGGTTCCACGGATCATCGACGAACTCGACGAGGCCGGACGCGAAGGAATCGTCATGAAGACGCCCCACGTCGCCCAGCAGCTCAAGTACACCACATCGAGCGCGAACCGGGGCAACCTCGAGTTCGCGTTCTCGCTCCCCTTCGACTACGGGCAGGACTTCATGTTCCGGCGGCTCATCCGCGAGGCGTTCCAGTCGGTGGAGTGGGACGAGTCCCCGGATCGGGCCCGGGAGCGCGCTCACGCCCTGGGGGAGGCGATCCTGCTGTCCATGATCGACACCATCGAGGACGTCCGTGACGGGAAGACGATCGGCGAGCGCCACACGGTGCGTGGAAACGCCGAGGCCGTCGAGGCGCTCCTGGAACACTTCCGCGATCAGGGGCTCCAGCTGGAGATCGAGTCCGACGAGACGGTCGCGGCCGGCCGCCTCGTCAGGTTCGTCAAGAAGACCCAGGCGACGAAGGACAAGACGGATGCATACCTGGACGGGATGATCGTCCAGGAGTGAGCATGCCCTACGAACTCCGCGAACACACGGCCGACGTGGGCATCGAGGCGACGGGCGCGACGCTTGGGGAGACGTTCGCCGCGCTCGCCGACGGAATGGCCGCCGCGATGTGTGACGACGTCCCCAACGTGGGCGACCGGTTCGACGTTCGAGTGGTCGCCGAGGGCCGCGAGGCCCTCCTGTTCGATTACCTGGACGAACTCATCTACGAGCGCGACGTCAGGAACGTCCTCCCCGTCGACAACGAGGCGACGGTCGACGGTCGTGGCGACGAATGGGTCCTCGAGGGGAGCGCGCTGGGCGTCCCGCTCGGGGAGATCGTCGCCCGCGAAGTGAAAGCCGTCACGTATTCCGAGATGCGGATCGACGAGACGGACGACGGCTGGCGGGCCTACGTGGTGCTGGACGTCTGAGCCCGTTCGAACGCCCTCGGGTCCGTATCGTCATCGAGAGCACGCCGGGACGACGCTCGCCCGCGCGAGTACCGCGACCGATCCGTCTCCCGGAGGGCGCTACTCTACGGAGTAGCCCTGGTCGCGGAGGTAATCCCCGATCCGGTCGGTGTGATCGCCCTGGAGTTCGATCGCGTCGTCCTCCACGGTGCCGCCACAGGCGAACTTCGACTTCAGTTCCGACGCCAACTCGCTCAGGTCGACGTCGTTCGGGTCGAAACCCTCGACGATCGTGACCTTCTTGCCGTACCGACGCTCGTCGATCCGGATGTTGATCTCCTGTTCTTCCTTTGCGACCTCCTCGCACACGCAGAGTTCTTCCGGGAGCCCGCAAGTGGGGCAGACATCCGCCATTATCCCAACAGTACGAGCAAGGGACACTAAATATTGATGCACCAGGCCATCGCCGACGGTCCCCGGCCGCGGGTCCGCGGCGGACCCTTTCGAGTTCGGGGGACAGCACCTCGGTTTCGGCTACTCGAACTGGCGGCGGTCCGGAACCAGGGGGATTTCCACGCCGAATCTCCGGGGCAGCCCGGCGTCGAACGCCGCCGGTTTCGACGACCGCCGTAATTCGGCGTCGGTATGCCACAACTGATATGTGCGCGCGCGGTATATCGTCTGGCACCAACACGATCAACCGTGGTCCGAAATCGATCCCGGGAGACAGGAGATAATTATGCCCGATTCCGATAACGACGGTCCCCACGTACTCGTCGTCGACGACGAACCCCGACTGGCGGACCTCTTCGCGACGTGGATCGAGGGCCAGTATTCGGTCGAGGCCGCCTACGACGGGGAGTCCGCGCTCGAGGCGGTGACCGATTCCGTGGAGGTCGTCCTACTCGACCGGCGAATGCCGGGGCTGTCGGGTGACGAAGTGTTGGAACGCATCCGCGACCGTGTCGCCGACTGCCGCGTCGTGATGGTGACGGCCGTCGATCCCGACTTCGACATCATCGAGATGGGATTCGACGATTATCTGGTCAAACCAGTATCGAAGGAGGACCTTCTAGACGTCATCGAGACGGTGCTGATCCGCTCGGAGTACGCGACCGACGTCCAGGAGTACTATTCGCTCGCGTCGAAGAAGGCGCTCCTCGAGGCCGAGAAACCGGAACAGGAACTCGAAGACAACGAGGAGTACCGGGACCTTCGGGAACGGGTCGAGGAACTCGACCACCGGGTGGACGATACGATGTCGGGGCTGTCCACCCACGACGACTTCGTCGGGGCGTTTCGGGACCTCCCCGGTAACGAACGGTAGCCCAGTTTTACGGACTGGCAATCGAAACGATTGCTGTCCCCCCGACGCATCGACGCGTGGGGCGTTCGGCATGAGGCGCCAACAGTCTTCCACAGCCTTCCAGGGTCTTCCGTCCGATCCAGCGTCTCGTTTCGCGTTCCGGAGGGCCGTTTGAGGGTCCCCGGCCGTCCGAAACGCCGGTCACGATCGTGGAGTGACCTCCCGGTCCGGCGCCTCGGGGAACCGACCACGAAACCCCCCGAATTACGGGGGTGGCACCGGAAGCTGGAGACGATGTCCGCGATCCGTCGGGGCGTCGAGGACCTGCGCCGGTTCGATCGATCGGTCTACGTGGTGGCCGCCGGGCAGCTGATCAACGTGTTCGGCACCGGGGTCGTCTATCCCTTCGCGACGCTGTACTTCTACCGGCGGGTCGGGATCGCGTTCTCGCTCGTCGGCCTCGGCCTCCTCGCGAACAACCTGGCCACGGCGGGCGGGACGATCCTCGGCGGCACCCTCGCGGACCGGTATGGCCGGAAGCCGGTCATGGTCGCGAGCATGGCGACTTCGGCGTTCACGCTGGCGGCGTACGCGGGCGTCAGGACGGCCCCGGGGTTCATCGCGGTCGCCACGGCGGCGGGTGCGACGATGGGGCTGTACACCCCGGCCAGCCACGCGATGGTCGCCGACCTGACGGCCGGCGAGGAGCGCGACCGGGCCTACGGCCTGTTGAAGGTGGCGAACAACGTCGGGTTCGGGAGCGGGTTCGTGGCCGGCGGTTTGCTGTTCGAGGTCCTCGCGCAGTCGGTGTTCGTGATCGACGGGGCGACCTCCGGGATCGTCGCGATCGTCCTCGCCCTGACGCTGCCGCGAGCATACGACGGGGGCGAGACCTCGAGCGTGCGACGGACCGTCGGCAAGCTCGGCCGGATCGTCACCCGACCCAGGATGTTCGCGGTGGCGGTCCTCAACGTCGGCTTCGCGATCGCGTACGCCCAGATGCAGTCGACCGTCCCGGTGTTCGCGGAGGGCCACCTCGGCCTCTCGAGCGGCGAGATCGGAACGCTGTACGTCCTCAACCCGCTCGTCGTCGTGCTCTTCCAGATGCCGGTCGTCACCTGGGCCCGCAAGTATCGCCGGACGCGTGGGCTCGTCCTCTCGACGGGGTTCTGGGCCGCCAGTTTCGTGGCGATCCTGGTCGCCTACCCGGCGCCGGCGATCGTTGGAGTCGGTCTCGTCGGCGCGTTCCTGGTGTTGCGCACCGTCGGCGAACTGCTCCACTCGCCCATCCTGACGGCACTGGTCAGCGACATGGGCGCCGCCGACAGGCGCGGCACGCAGCTGTCTATCGTCGAGGTGGCCAAACGGATCGGGTTCGGCGTCGGGCCGGTGATCGGCGGGGCCTTCTTCGATCTCGGCGTTCAGGAGTGGCTCTGGCCCACCCTGATCGCGATGTGCGGGCTCCTCGCGGTCGGACTGCTGGCGCTCGAACGCCGCGTCAAGCCCCGCGAGAACGGTCTGCGTGCCGCTGAAGGGACGGAAGCCACGGTCCGATCCTCCTGAACGATCCGGAGGCGTTCGGGGACATTAACGATCGCTAACCGATGGTACGGCTCCCGTTTTCCGACGACAACGCCGTCGTAACTACGTCCGCTCGGGAAATACGGAGGTCGGGGTCAAGGGGGGTCCCCTGCGTCGAGTCCGCACCGGCCGGGGGACCGGGGCGTGGGCTCGTCTTTTCGCCCGATCCGGAGCGAGTCCGGTGATCGGATCACCGGGATCGGGGATCGTTCGGATCCTCGCCGGTTTCGAGGTCCCGACGGGAACCGACCTACCCCCCGCCATGTTCCCTGCGAAGGCGGCGCCGACATCACGTTCGAACGGGAAGTGACCACCTCACTGGCGTCGATCGCCCCCGCCGATCCGATCAAGGCCGTCTTGCGAACGAGGAGGAGGTATTGACCGAGCGACTCCTCGTCGAGGAGGCTGCTGCCGGTCGAGAAGGACGTCGCAATCGTCGGAATGTTTACCGCCCCGAACCGCGCGTATCAGCGGCCGGAACTTCTCTGGAACGAAGACGAGGTCCTGGAACCAGACCGAGAGAACCGTCTGGCCTCCCGGATGGCGTTCAAGAGACTTCCACGTGGACGCCGGCGTGCAATCGAGCCCTCGCCCGACGTCCCGTCAGGCTGGCGACCGACCGCCGGCCGATCACCACGTCTTCGAGCACCCGTCCGCACTCGTCCGGACCGAACTCGACGCGAACGCGTGGATCGAACGGGCGGATCGCCAACGGCCCTTCGACGTCGATCCGGGTCCGGAGTAGGGCATCGTCCGTCGTCGTATAGCTATACGCGCTCGTCGTCGATCCTCGAGGACGGATCTCCGGGACTCGCAGTCGACAAATGAGTCGGCCGTTCCGCTCGAGCGTGATCGTCCGGCCCCGGTCGTGACGGGCGAACCGCACCTCCGCGAGGACTTTCGGATAGGCCCAGATTTCCCGCCCGAGTGCCACCGACGCCTCGGTCGTCACGGGCAGGAAGTCGACGTAGCCGCCGACCTCGCCCGTGAGCGCCCCGACCAGCGGGAGATCACGCCCACTGCGGAGGCACGGGACGATGACGGCGAACTCGTTGTAGGGGTCGAACCCACCCACGTCGCGGTAGTCCACGCCGGCGAGCACGACCGTCCCGACGCCCGGAGCGATCCGGAACGGAACGCATCCCTTCGGGAGTCGCTCGCGAAGGCGGTCCGCCCGCGCGAGGAAGGCCCCGCCGAAGGTATCCAGCGTCACCTCGAGCGGTAACCGGACCCGGTGCCCGCTGGATAGTGTCTCGACCGGCGGGTCACCTGCTTCGATCATGGAGTAAAGGCATCGCGGGGAACCGCCAAAACCCTTCGCCCCGCCGGGGTCGTTCCCGTTCTTCGCCCGTCCCCGGTTTTTTCGTTCGCCGGCCGGTACGTCGATACCATGACCGACGACGGGACGGCCGGCACCGTGCTGATCACCGGCGCGGCTTCCGGCATCGGCGCGGCGACGGTACGCCGGTTTCTGGATCGTGGCTGGACGGTCTGGGCGACGGACGTGGACGAGGACGGCCTGGAACGACTTCCCCGGGGATGTCACCGGATCGTCCTCGACGTGACCGACCACGACCGGGTCGAATCGGTCGTCGAGACGGTCCTGGACGAACGCGGCCGTCTCGACTGCCTGGTCAACAACGCGGGCTTCGCCGTGCCAGGGACCGTCGAGGATGTCCCGCGGGAGGCCGTTCGCGAAGTGTTCGACGTGGTAGTGCACGGCGCGCACGACCTGATCCGGACGACGCTCCCGACCCTCCGGGAATCCGGGGGGACGGTCGTCAACGTGTCGAGCGTCCTCGGCCGAAGCGCCTACCCGGGTCTGGGGGCCTACTGTAGCGCGAAGTTCGCGCTCGAAGGGTTGACCGACGCCCTCCGGCTGGAAGTGGGCGACGCGGTCGACGTGGTGGCGGTCGAACCGGCGTGGGTGGACACGGGCTTCGACGAAACTGCACGGGCGAAACTCGACCGGATCGATCCCTCTCCGGCCTATCGCGACGTGTACGACCTCTACGGGGAGGAGAGCGTCCTCAGGGGCGGACGGCTTGCGGTCTCGCCGGAACGCGTCGCCCGGACCATCGTCCGGGCCGCGTCGGCGACCGACCCCTCGACTCGCTATCCGGTCGGTTGGGCAGCCAGATTGATCGTCGCCGCGAGCTGTCTCCCGGATCCGATCGAGGACTGGGGGCGACGGAGGCTCGCCCCGGCCATCGAGCGGTACCTTTGACCCAGTTCGCTGCGGTCACCCGCCGATCGTCCGGGGAGCGACCGGAACCGGCGCGAGTGTCGGCTGATTGGGGATATCGTTGCCGCTTCTTCCATACGCTCCATCTCGTTTGGAAAGAACTACACCACTGTAGTTCGAGGCCTCGGGTATGGATCCACGAGTACGAGAACACGCCGAGATCATCGTCGAACACTCCGTCCAGGTCGAACCCGGCGACAACGTCGTGATCCGGGCACCCCACGCCGCCGAGGACCTCGTGGTCGCCGTCATGGAAAAGTTGGGCGAGGTCGGCGCGAACCCGTCGCTCACGCTGTCCAACAGCCGCGCCCAGCGGGCGTACATGAAGGCGGCCGATCCGGACGACTTCGAACTCCCCGAGCACCAGATGGCGGCCGTCGAGGAGGCGGACGTCGCGATCGGCATCCGGGCCTCCCGCAACACCCACGAAACCGGCGACGTCGATCCCCGGAAGAACCAGGCGTACTCGAAGGTCATGAAGCCCATCCAGGACGAGATGATGGAGAAGCGTTGGGTGGGTACGCAGTACCCGGCGCCGGGCAATGCCCAGGACGCCGAGATGTCGACCGAGGCCTACAAGGACTTCGTCTGGGACGCGATCAACAAGGACTGGGACGAACAACGCGAGTTCCAGGCCAACCTGGTCGACCTCCTGGACGACGGCGACGAAGTGCGGATCGTCTCGGGCGACACGACGGACGTCACGATGAGCGTCGACGGCATGGAACCCGTGAACGACTACGCCGAAAAGAACCTCCCCGGCGGCGAGGTGTTCACCGCTCCAGTTCCGGATAGCGTCGAGGGCGAGGTGCTGTTCGACATGCCGCTGATGGCCCAGGGCCGCGAAGTCCAGGACGTCCACCTGCGGTTCGAAGCGGGGGAGGTCGTCGACTACTCGGCCGAGAAGAACGAGGACGTGCTTGCAGCCGTTCTGGACACCGACGAGGGCGCCAGGCGCCTGGGCGAACTCGGGATCGGGATGAACCGGGCCATCGACCGGTTCACCTACAACATGCTGTTCGACGAGAAGATGGGCGACACGGTCCACATGGCGATCGGCCGCGCCTACGAGATGAACGTCCCGGAGGACCGCGAGCGCAACGAGAGCGCGGTCCACATGGACATGATCGTCGACATGAGCGAGGACTCGTTCATCGAGGTCGACGGTGAGGTCATCCAGCGGGACGGCACCTTCCGGTTCGAGGACGGGTTCGAAGCGGCGTAGCGAACTCCCAACGACGTGAAAAACGTGAACTACCCCACCCTGCTCGCGCTGACGCGCTCGCTGAGGGTGGGGCTTCCTGCTTCCAG
>JBLGCL010000020.1:0-23527 GCA_047617305.1 Natronomonas sp. | reverse complement strand
GCCGGAGCGAACGTCCGACCGATCCGACGCTGACCTTCTCCGAACTCAGATCCCGGGTCGGGGCCCGCGACGCGGGGCGGTTCAACTATCACCTGGACAAACTCCGCGGCGACCTGGTCGAGAAGGCCGACGACGGATACCGTCTCACCCCGACCGGCGAGGCGGTCGGACTGACCCTGGTAGCCGGCGCCCTCGGCCGCCTCGACGCGAAACACGGCACACAAACGTGAGCGGCCTCGGGTCGCCGATCGATTCCCGCTCGCTTCCGTTTTCCGGTTATCGGATCCGTTCGAACACGTCCCGGAACGTCTCCAGGTCGAACTGCCCCGGCGCGGTCGCCCCGTCCTCGCGAACCGGTGCGTACCCGATCCGGGACCCGTAGAGCGGCGCGATCACCCGCGAGTGCCGTCCGGGTTCGCCCATCGCCATCGTCGCCACGCGGTAGCCGTCGGCCGTCAGTTCCCGGGTCACCGAAAGGAGCCCGAGGACGTCGCCGACCTCCCGGGCCGTGACGGCAACCTTGGCGACGTCGGCCATGTCGCCCGCGTGGCGACCCACCTGACGGAGTTCCGACGTCGGTGGCGTGCCGTCGAAGTCGTGGACCGACGCGACAGTGCTGGCGCCGTGCCGCCGTGCGGTCTCGATCGTGGATTCCCCGTTGCCGTCCGCGACGCTCGCGAGTTCGACGTCGATGGCTTCGACGGCGTCGATCGCGGCGGCCGCCTCGAGGGTGTCGAGCCGACCCTCCTCGTCTGCTTCGCCCCCTTCCGACGGTGCCCGGTTGGTGGCGATGACCGGGAGGGTGCCATCGTAGTCGTCCAGAGCCTCGAGCGGGTCGTCCGCGAGATCCATCCGAAACTCGACGGCATCGGCGTGGTCGCGGGCCGCGGGCTCGTCGCCGAGTTCGCCGGTGCTCGCGGCGAGGACGAACGACTCGAAGTCCATACCGGGCCAACGCTCTGCCGGGAGAAAAGCTTAGGCCAGCGCGAGGTCGTCGGCCGCCTCGAGCAGCTCATGATAGCGGTTCCGGATCGTGACCTCGGAGATGTCCGCGACCTCGCTGACCGCGGCCTGGGTGGTCTTCTCGTTGGTGAGCAGCGAGGCGGCGTAGACCGACGCCGCGGCGAGGCCGACCGGCGACTTTCCGCTGTGGACGCCCTTCTCCTTGGCGTTCTGCAGGAGTTTCCGGGCGCGGTGTTCCGCCTCGTCGGAGAGTTCCAGTCCCGACGCGAAGCGGGGCACGTAGCTTTCGGGGTCGGCCGGCTGTACCTCGAGGCCGAGTTCGCGAACCACGTAGCGGTAGGTACGGGCCACCTCGTTCTTCTCGACGCGACTCACGTCGGCGATCTCGTCGAGCGATCGCGGGACGCCGGCTTGACGGGCGGCCGCGTAGACGGCGGCCGTCGAGACGCCCTCGATCGACCGCCCTGGCAGGAGGTCCTCGTCGAGCGCGCGTCGGTAGATGACGCTCGCGGTTTCGCGGACGTTTTTCGGAAGCCCAAGCGCCGAGGCCATGCGGTCGATCTCGCCCAGCGCCTGCTTGAGGTTGCGCTCCTTCGAGTCGCGGGTACGGAACCGCTCGTTCCACTTGCGCAGGCGCTGCATCTTCTCGCGCTGGTTCGACGACAGCGAGTTCCCGTAGGCGTCCTTGTCGCGCCAGTCGATGTTGGTCGAGAGCCCCTTGTCGTGCATCGTGTTGGTCGTGGGGGCGCCGACGCGGGACTTCTGGTCCTTCTCCTCGGCGTCGAACGCGCGCCACTCGGGCCCGCGATCGACCTCGTCCTCGTCGACGACGAGGCCGCACTCGCTACAGACCGTTTCGCCGTGGGTTTCGTGGGTGATGACGTTCCCGCCACACTCCGGACAGGTGAGTTCGTCCTCGGTCGTCTCCTCGGATTGCTGCTGTGGTCGTTGTCGTGACGTTTCCACCGGATTGCCGTAGGTTCGCGTGCTCGTGTTCACCATAGTGCGATGACGTACTCTACCGGGCAGGGGAGTCCTGAAGAACCCGGACCGATTCTTATCAGGTCGTGGGAGGCGCCCATTATAAACATTATGGTATTCCGTGAGGCGTGCAAGGCACTACCGTACGGTTCACCGAGATTCGACGGCGAATTTGCCGATTCTTCACAAATTTTTAATTGGGTACGCCCAGGTCGATGGTGATCCGTCGGCCCCGCGGTCCCCCGTGGGCGTGGCCGGAACCCACAATCACAAGGCGGCCCTTCGCGTACCGACGCGCATGCGAATCGGCGTCGGAACGGGGAACCCCGTCAAGATCGCCGCGACCGAGGACGCGGTCGCGGACCTCGTCGGCGCGACCGTGGAACCGGTGACCGTCGAATCGGGCGTGAGCGAACAACCACGCGGCCTGGCCGAGACGATTGCGGGTGCCGAAACGCGGGCCAAACGAAGTTACGCTGCGGGCGACTTCGACCTCGGCGTCGGCATCGAGGGCGGCGTCGCGGAGTTTCAGGGTGTCGACGGCCTGTTCCTCATCATGTGGGCAGCGGTGACGGACGGGAACACGATCGGCAGGGGATCCGGCCCGAGCCTCAGGTTACCCCCGAACGTCGCCCGGCGAATCGACGACGGCGAGGAACTCGGCCCCGTCATGGACGACCTGCTCGGCACCGACGGCGTCGCCAGGGATCAGGGCGCTGCCGGGGTGCTCACCGCGGAAATCATCGACCGTCGGGAGGCCCTCACGACGGCGGTCGCCGGGGCCCTGGGGCCGTTCGTAACTGGACACTACTAGTCCGCTCGGTCCGTTTCCCGGTTCGAGGCGTCGTAGGACTCCGCGCTCTCGTCGACGGCCGTCGTGAGCGAGACGTTGAGCGCCAGCATCGAGACGACGCCCCCGACGACGGTGACCGCGTTCTTGACCGCGTGATCGAGGACGGCGGCGCCGAACGCGACCGGTCCGGCGATCGGGGTCAGACCGGCGACGAGGACGGTGAACGCGGCCTCGTAGAGGCCGATCCCGCCGGGCGAGAGGGGTAATACCTTCGCGAGGTTCCCGACGCTCACCGCGAAGAACCCGACGGCGAGCAGGGTGACCGCACCGAGTCCGGTTCCGAACGCCTCGAGAACGATCACGGCCGTGATCACGTCGATCGCCCACACGGCGACGCTGGTCGTTCCGATCCGGGCCAGCGATCCTCTGGTACCGGCCACTCGCTGGACGTCGCCGACGAACCGTTCGAGCACGCCGGCGACGAACTCGACGTAGGAGTCGTCGCTGAGACGGCGGAGGACCGCCCGGACGTAGTTGCGTTCCGAGCGGGCCGACAGGCCGATGGCGCCGACGGCCCCGATCGCGACGACCCCGATCCCGGCCGCGACGGTCACCGCCGTTTCGGCGGCCGACTGCGAGACGGTCCCCTCGCCCTCGGCCAGCGCCCTGGCGATCTCCCCGGTTCCCCCGGTCGCCGCGAGGCCGACCAGGACGACCCCGGCCATCGTCGTTATCGTCAGCAGGTCGAACACCCGTTCGACGGCGAGGGAGGCGAACCCGGACGGATAGGGGATCCGGCGTCGCGCCTTGACGACGTAGGCCCGGACCGCGTCGCCGGCCCGGGCTGGGAACACCAGGTTCCCGGTCTGGCTGATGAAGATCGCCCCGGTGAGGAAGCCCCACTGCTCCCGGTAGCCCAGTTCGGCGAGGATGTCGCGGTAGCGCAGCCCGCGGAGCGGCCAGGAGAGCAGGTAGACGAGGCTCGCGACGAGCACGAGTACCGGGTCCGCCTGGCCCATCTGTGCGGCGACCTCGCCCGGGTCCAGGTACAGCGTCATCAGGCCGAGGGCCACGACGGACAGGAGGATGCCCGCCGCGATCGTCACCCGCCTGGTGATGCGCGGTCGCACCGCCAGTTGCCACCAGGTCCGGAGGATCTGGCTACCCATGCCGAAGACGTCCCTGATCAGGTCGACCTTCGTGTCCCCCTTGGGCGTCCAGTCGACGGGGAACTCCTTGACGCGGTACCCCCGGCGCTGGGCGTAGGTCAACAGTTCCGTGTCCCAGAACCAGTGCTGATCGTCGACGTCCTCGAGCACGTCGAACAGGGCGTCCCGGTCGAAGGCCTTGAACCCGCACTGGTGATCGCGCAGGCCCGAGCGCAGAACGGTCCGTACGAGCCAGTTGTAGCCCTTGCTCGGGACGCCTCGTTTCGCGGGCCGGTCCGCCTCCTGGCCCTCGATCCACCGGGAGCCGGTCACGACGTCGTAGCCTTCCGAGCGGACGCTCTCGATCAACTCCTCCAGGTGACGCATGTCCGTCGCGAGGTCCGTGTCGAAGTACGCGAGGGTCTCGCCCTCGGCGGCCTCGAAGGCGCGTTCGAGGGCCCCGCCGCGACCCAGGCGCTCGTCGCTGTGGACGTGACGGACGCGGTCGTCCTCGGCGGCCAGCCGGTCCGCGATCTCGGGCGTCCGGTCCTCGCAGCCGTCCTCGGCGACGATCACCTCGAAACTCCCCGACGGTAGAAACGATTCCAGAGTCTCGACCGTCGTCCGGACGGTGTGTTCGATGGTCGTCTCCTCGTTGTACGCCGGCAGGACGACGCTGACCTCGACTGACCGCCCGGTCATTGTGCCTACGGTCGGGCGCGAGCGAGTAAGAACCTTCTGGAGTACCGTTAACCAGCCGTACCAACCGGCGCTCGTTGCGGGTTCGTATTCCTCGTATTGCCGGCGAAAACCGTGCGACTCAAGCGGTTAACCGGTCGTACCAAATCCATCAAGGTACCGTCCCGCCACTAGACGGGTATGAGCACGAGTGCCGCAGCGGCGACCGATCTCACGGACAAACAGCAGCGCATCCTCGCGTACCTCCGCCGGAAGGGCGAGACGAAGACGTACTTCAAGTCCCGCCTCATCGGGGAAGACCTGGGCATGACCGCCAAGGAGGTCGGGACGAACATGACCGCCATCGCGAACGGCGACTTCGACGTCGACGTCGAGAAGTGGGGATACTCCTCCTCGACGACGTGGCAGGTGTCGGTCTGACCCCCTCGAATCGCCCCCGGTCGTCTCCCGCTGTGGTCCCCACCGTCGCCCGCTTCCGTGACCTCCTTGATGCATTCGGTTTTCGACTTGTTTTCCGGTCGAGTACCTCCGTTTGTTACCGACAGGAGCGTCGCACGTCGGGTCGGGTCGCTACTCGTCGTATCCGACGAATTCGTCGGCCTCCGCGGCGAACTCGGCAGCGCGATCGTCGAAGGAGTCGGCGTATCGCACGACGAGAACGAGGACGGTTTCGGGCTCCCTGACGGCGTAGCCGTCGTCCCGGGCGATCAGCCCGACGTCTTCGAGTTCCCCCGCGTACTTGCTCACGGTGGCTCGTGACACGTCGAGGGCGTCGGCGAGGTCGCGGCCGGTCGCCGCCGGATCCCGAAGCAGTTCGATCAGCATGCCCCGCGGCGTCGGCCGACGGAGATACCCCAGGGCAGTCTGCTCGAACGACGAGAACTGTCCCGCGGGGAAGAACCGTCGATAATCGCCGTCCCGATGGCTTTCGATCCGTCCGGACCGAACGAGCTGGCGGAGGTGATGCTGCGTCTCGCCGGTCCCCAGCTTGAGGTCGTCCCGGAGCTTCGAGAAGTGGGCGCCGGGCGTCCGCGAGAGATATCCCCGGATGGCGTCGCGGACCTCGCTGGATCCCTCGTCGTCGGGCTCGGCGGCCGCCTCGCCGGCAAGCTTCGTCAGCGACCCGGCAGCTCCCAGCGCCGCGAAGCGCCGGAGCGTGGCCCGCTTCGACTCGTCGACCGGGGCGTCGTCCGACATCGGTTGACTGTACCTTTCGTGGGCGTGAACTAAACAGTATCGACTACGCGAGTGCCGCGACGATCACCCAGCCTCCTCGGTTTCGTCCTCGATCGCGTCCCGGATCTCGCTCTCGGGGACGTCGTCCATCTCGTCTTCCATCTGGTTGATGACCTCGTCGGCACCCATGATGTCGCTCGACTCCTCTCCTTCCTTGACCGCCTGGGCCTGCTCTTCCATCTCCTGGAGGTCGATCTCGGCCTCCTGGTCGATCTCGCCGAGAATCTCGTCGATGTCGTCGAGGCCGAGCATCTCGCGAGTCTCCTCGTCGAAGTTGAGGCTGTCGAGCGACTCGCCGTTGGCCTTGACGTCGCTGCCGGTGAGGTGCTTGCCGTACCGGCCGAGCATCGAGGACAGTTCCTGGGGGAGGACGAAGGTCGTCGACTCGCCCTGGCCGATGCCCTCCAGGGTCTCGAGCCCTTTGTCGATGACTGCGCGTTCGCCCATCGATTCAGCGGACTTGGCGCGGAGGACGGTCGAGACGGCGTCGCCCTGTGCCTCGAGGATCTGGCTCTGCTTTTTGCCCTGCGCCCGGATGATGTCGGACTGCTTCTCGCCCTGGGCCTCCTCGATGGCGGAGCGGCGGTCACCCTGCGCCTCCAGGATCATGGCGCGGCGCTTGCGCTCCGCGGAGGTCTGCTGCTCCATGGCCTGCTGGACGTCCTTGCTCGGGTTGACCTCGCGGACCTCGACGGACTCGACGCGGATCCCCCACTCGTCGGTGGGTTCGTCGAGTTCGCGCCGGATCTTGGCGTTGATCTCCTGTCGTTTGTTGAGCGTGTCGTCGAGTTCCATGTCGCCCAGGACTGCACGGAGGGTGGTCTGGGCGAGGTTCGAGACCGCCTTCTTGTAGTCGTCGACCTCGAGGAACGCCCGTTTGGCGTCCATCACTCTGATGTAGACGACGGCGTCGGCGGTTACGGGCGAGTTGTCCCGCGTGATGGCCTCCTGTCGGGGCACGTCGAGCGTCTGGGTCCGCATGTCGAACGTGTACGTCCGGGAGACGAACGGCGGGACGAAGTTGATGCCCGGTTCGAGGAGCTTTCGGAACTCGCCGAACACCGTGAGCGCCTTCTTTTCGTAGGCGTCCACGATGATGACCATGCTGTTGACCGTTACCACGGCCAGAATCAGCACCAGAACGGCAACGATCGTGAACGGGGTTGCCCCAAGGGATTGGAGCGGTATCGGCACTACCATAAATGTTCTATAGGACAGGGTACGTAAAAAGATTCGGACCGCCAACAGGTGGAATTACTGCGACTCGGTTTCGGTCTGTGGATCCTTGTCACCGTCGTCAGCTTCGGCCTCCGTGGAGATCTCGTCGACCACTCGATCGCCCTCGCCTTCGTCGTCCTCTTCCTCCAGGCGTTCCCTGGAGCGTTCGAGTTCCCGGTCGATCTCGTCGACGTTGGTCTCCTCTATCGAATCGACGGTAATGACGTTCCCGCCGCCGGGATCGACGACGATCACTTCCGAGCCCTCCTCGATCGTGCCGCTGATGCTCCGGGCTCGATAGTAGGGGTTGAAACCGCCGTCCTGGAGTTTTACCTCGCCGCTCGTCTCGCTGACGCGTTCGGTGACGCGGCCGATCTGTCCGGACAGGGAATCCGAGTCGCTGGTCTGTCCGGCCCCCTTGCCGCCGTAGAAGTCGAATTCGCGATAGACGACCAGCGCGAGCGATCCGAACAGGAGCACCATCGCTGCCAGCGCCAGCGGCGTCGCCAGCAACCCCAGCGTCGGCCCCAGTGCCAGGCCGACGAGGCCGGCCGCGAGCAACGCCACGCCGAGAACGATGAGGTGAGCGCCTGGAGCCATCGCCTCCAGGATAATCAGGACGATACCGCTCACCGTCAGGAGGAGCGAAAGGTCCAGGTTGAGGACTTCTGCCATGTCACTGTCTATCGGCCCGAACCGGAATAAGGCTACGGTAGCACCGAAAGAAATCGGACGACGACCAGGACCGTCAGCACGATTCCGAGAACGACGAACACGGCGTTCTCGGGGTCGATCGTGCCGGCCTCGATTGGGGTGTCGAGGGGTTCGATCTCCACGGGAGCCTCTTCGACGCCTTCCGTTTCCTCGCCGCTCTCGCCCCCCTCGTCCAGTTCCTCCGGCATGTCGTCGATCCTTCCGGTCGCTGAGTCCCCGTCCCGGGCAGGCGGTCGTTCGGTCTCCGTCGCGGGGTTCCCGTCGTTCGTCCGCTCCGAATTTCCGTCCTCGTTCCGTTCCTCCGACGCCATTCGTCGCTGTCCTAGCCGCCGGACGGGCAAAAAGGCGTGGGAACCGGGCAGGTCGGATCTGCCCGTCGTCAGGGAACGACGCCGCCCCCGGCCAGCGCCGTCGTCAGTCGTCGCTCGAGTCCAGTCCGAGCGCTGCCGCGATGTCCAGCGTCCGGTTCCCTGTTCGTTGGACGCGAGGCCGAGTCCCTCCACGGTGCCGGCGAGCCGGTCGCGGGCTTCCGTGTTGGTGTACCCGTTCGCCATCAACTGGGCGCCGCCGGCCACGTGCGGACAGGCCATCGAGGTCCCGGAGAGCGTTTCGTAGCTCTCCTCGTAGTACGTCGAGGATACGTCCTTCCCGGGCGCAGCGATCTCGACTTCCCGCCCCGTACTCGAGAAGTCCGCCAGGGTGTCGCTTTCGGTGGTCGCGCCGACGGCCATCACGGTCGAGTAGCCCCCCGGGTAACTCACGTAGTCCGTGCAGGGGCCGTCGTTTCCGGCCGCGGCGAGTCCGGTGGTCGCCAGGCCGGCCATCCCCCCGCCCGTCGCCCGGAGCACGTTACGTTGTGTCAGTCGTGAGCTATCGTCTGCCGGAACCAACCGTCCTTTCCAGGATGGATCGGTCCCTCGCGGACCTGCCGGACCAAATCCGAACGCCAGGTCTTTAGTTGGGATGGACCTACCCCTCGCCAGTGCAGATCGTCGGCTACGACACGGGCGTGGACGCCACCGCCGAACGCGGTTTGGAGGTGGGGGAACCGGCCGTTCTCATCGCTCACGAGGGGACGGTCGAGCGGGTGGAACTCGTCGAGGGGGCCGACCTCCAGTACCGTCTCGACGGGCGGCACTGTGCCGGCGTCGTCGACGGCGAATCCCACGAACCGTGCGGGCGCGAGACGGCGCCGTACTGCGATCGCCACTCGAGCACGTGGGCCTGCGCGCGCTGCACGGGCGACTGCGACCTGCCGTTACCGTCCTGCCGGGAGGACCACGCCGTCTACCTGGCCGCGTTCGCCCCGGCGACGTTCAAGGTCGGGGTCACCCGCGACTGGCGTCTCCGGGCCCGCCTGCGGGAACAGGGGGCGGACCGCGCCGCGCACCTCCGGACGGTCACCAACGGACGGATCGCCCGGCGGATCGAGGCCGATCTCGCCGAGACGATCGGCGACCAGGTACGCGTCGCCACCAAGATCAGCGGGATCGGGCGCGAGGTCGACGAGGCTGCCTGGGAGGACCTGCTCGCGGACTTCGATCCGATCGAGACGTTCGCCTTCGAGTACGGTCTCGACCTCGACCGGCCGCCGATTCACGAACCCATCCTCTCCGGCACCATAGTGGGAACCAAGGGGCGGGTACTGGTGCTCGACCGGGACGACACCCGCTACGGCGCCGACCTCCGTTATCTGGTCGGCCACGACGTGGCGCGCGGATCGAACGAACGGAGCCGACAGTCGAGCCTTCGCGGGTTCAGGTGAGGGGCCGGCCGGGGCGGGTTCGCGTGTCCGTGGCTCGTCCCGGACGGAAACCCTTTTCGGGGCGCGGGAGAAAGCGCCTTCCATGGCCGACGAAACCGACGACGCCAACGGCGACGCGTCGAACGACAACGGCGACGACGAAGAGAAGTCCTTCCGTGAGCGGGTCGAGGAGATCCGCGAACAGCGCGAAGCGGAAGGGGAGGGAGAGGCCGAGCGCGAACGGATGGAAGAGATGATGGGCGGCGGCGGAGGTGGCGGCCCCGGCGGCATGGGCGGCAATCCCTTCGCGCAGATGATGGGCGGCATGATGGGCGGCGGTCCCGGCGGGCCCGGCGGTCGCGAACAGGAGAGCGAGGTCGGCAACGAGGAACTCGTTCGCGAGGTGCGACAGCTGCGCGACGAACTCCGCGATCAGACCCGCGCGCTCAAGCGGATCGCAGACGCGCTCGAGGACGACTGACGGGGAGCGGTTCCCGGCCGCTCGCCGGAACTGCTCGCTCCATTCCTTCTAATCACGTCGACGAGACCCGATCGCTCGGTCGTCCGCTGGCGGCTCAGACGGCCGCGATCGGGAGGAGTGCCTCGTAGACGCCTTCGAGGTCGGAGACCGATCGCTCGACGCTGATCCGCTCGCGACGATCCAGGCAGTTCCCGGACAGCCGATCGCGTTCGTCGAGGGCTCGACGGAGGTTGGCCCTGAAGTCCTCGACGTTCCCGGTCTCGAAGTGATAGCCAGTGACGCCGTCGTCGATGGTCTGCGAAAGTGCGCCGCTGTCGGCGCCGACGACCGGCGTGCCGCAGGCGTACGCCTCCAGCGCGACCAGCCCCTGGGTCTCGACGGGGCTCGGGAAGGCGAACACGTCCAGTGCGGAATAGAAGGCCGGCATCTCTTCGCGGTCGAGGAACCCGAGAAACTCCACGTCGCCGTCGCTCGACTCGGCCCGCGCCTCGAGCTCCTCGCGGGCCGGCCCGTCGCCGCCGAACACGACCGTCGCGTCCAGGTCCGTGGCCACGTCGATCAGGTCCCCCAGGCGCTTCTCGTAGCCGTGGCGGCCGGTGTACCCGATCACCGTTCCGTCGAGATCGTAGCGATCCCGGAACGCCGCGTCGTCGACCGGGCGGAACCGGTCGGTGTCGACCCCGTTCGAGACGACCCTGACCGGGGTCGTGACGCCGAGGGCGTCGACGAGGTGTTCCCGAGCCGGTTCGGACGGGGCGACGACCAGGTCGGCGTGGTCGAAGTACCACCGCTCGTAGGACTCGGTGACGCGACGCAGGCCCCCCGCCAGCCGATCGATGTCGGTGAAGTAGTCGGTGTACTCGCCCGTCGGAGTGTGGTAGCTCGCGACCAGCGGGACGTCGATGCGACGCGCCAGCCGGAGCCCGGCCAACCCGAGCGCGAACGCCGTGTGTGCGTGGACGAGGTCGACGTCCGTCACCGCGTCCGGCACCCGTGGTGCACCCAGTCGGTAGCCGTCGTAGAAGGGAAACGGGACACTCCCGACCGGATGTTCGCCGTCCACCGGGGTGTGCGAGGACCGGGGATAGACGACGTCCATGCGACCGTCGGCGGCCCGCCAGCGATCCCGCCAGTTCCTGATCGTGTACGTCACCCCGTTGACCGTCGGCAGATACGTGTCGGTGAACGCGGCGACGGCTGGCTTCATCGTCGTGAGCATGAACGGAAGCCGACTTAAACGGATTGACTTCGATCCGAAGGGGTTTCGAGTGGCGAATACTCGCCGATCCCCGGCGGGTCTCACGGAACTAGAATTGGAAAAGTATATCCTTCCCCGGCGTTTTCGTGACCATGGGGCTGTCAGGATCTTTTTCCCTGTCGTGCCCCCCAATCCCCCACCCCCCTTTCCCCTATGACGATCGCCGAAGAGCGGGTCGACCGGCTCGAGTCGCTAGCCAACGAGGCCGCCAGGGCCGGCGACGTCGAACTGGCCCGGGAATACGTCCGACTGGCCAGACGGGTCGCCGAGCGCCATCGGTTGTCGCTTCCCCGCTCGCTGCGGCGGTTTACCTGCGACGCCTGCGATCGATACCTGATCCCTGGGACGAACGCACGGGTTCGCACCCATGAGGGTCACGTCGTGATAACGTGCGATTGCGGAGCGCAGTCGCGGTATCCCTACGAGGAGTGACGGGGCCACGCCGTCGGGATCGGCCGATGCCCCGGACGGAAACCGAGCGTCGCTTCTCCCTCGCGGGCCGACCACAAAGAATTAACCGCGTACGGATCGGAACGGGCACCGTCACGATGACGGATCCCGACGTAACCGAGCGAATTCACGAACTGGACGTCACTGTCTGGGTCGGAAAGGGGGGCGTCGAGCCGGTGGCCGACGAACTCGCGTCACAACTCGACCAACGTGACCTGGTCAAGGTGAAGTTCCTACGGGCGGCCAGGGGTGCCGGATCGACCGAATCGCTGGCGATAGAACTGGGTGAGTCGGCCGACGCCGAACTGGTCGAAACCCGCGGTAACACGGCGGTGTATCGATAATGGTTGAGCCGCTGGACCCTCTCGTCGACGTCCTGGGGTCCGGTCTGGCGGTCGCCGCCACGCAACTGCTGTACTTCGTCGTCTCGTTTTTGGCCATCTGGCTGGCGGGCCGGATCGTAGTGGTGCCCCTCCTGAACCGAGTCATGGATCGTCGGGGGCTCGACCGTCACGCGAAGGTCCCGCTCCTGAAGGTTACCCGGATCGCGATCGGCTTCGCCGCCGTCGCCGTTGCCTTCGGGTTCGCGGACTACGGCAACTTCCTGACGTCGCTCGCCACCATCGCGGCCGCCGCCACGCTGGCGATCGGTTTCGCGATGCAGGACGTCATCAAGAACTTCGTCTCCGGCGTGTTCATCTTCACCGACAAGCCGTTCCGCATCGGCGACTGGATCGAGTGGGACGGGCACTCGGGGGTCGTCGAGGACATCAGCCTCCGGGTGACCCGCGTCCGGACGTTCGACAACGAACTCCTGACCGTGCCGAACTCGCAGTTGACCGACGGCGTCATCAAGAACCCGGTCGCCAAGGAACAACTCAGGCTGAAGTACCTCTTCGGGATCGGGTACGACGACGACGTCGACGAGGCGACCGAGATCATCCTCGAGGCGGCCGAGGCTCACGCGGAGATCCTGGACGATCCCGAACCGTCCGTCAGGCTGACGGAACTGGGCGATTCGTCGGTGGGGCTCCAGTCCCGGATCTGGATCGAGAACCCGAAACGATCGGACTTCGTCCGGATCCGCGCCGAGTACGTCCAGGCCGTCAAGGAGCGCTTCGACGAGGCCGGGATCGACATCCCCTATCCCAACCGGACGCTCAGCGGGGAGGTCGACGTGGCGACGACCGCCGACCTCGTCGCCGACGCGGACGACTGATCGAGCTCTGGATCCAGGTGATCAGGGGAATTCGACGTCCCCCGGTTCGTCGAGGCGGCGATATTCCAGGTACGAATAGGCGGTGAGATAGAGGGCCGCCCCGGCGACCGGTGCGACAACGAACCAGATTGCAAAACCGCCCGCAACGACGCCGAGTACGGCGAGACCACCGGCAATCTTGAACAGCGCCGCGCCGCGGTCGTGGGTCCGCCGCCAGACGCGCTCGTTCGAGAGGGTCCAGGGCGTCCGGATACCGACGAACCAGTTCCGCTCGGCGTGTTCGAAGAGGTAGCCCGCGTAGTAGACGATGGCACCGATCGCCGGAGCGACGGCTGCGGAGAGGGAAAACCGGGTCCCGAGGTTCCAGTAGACCACCAGGACGTGGACGTACTGCGTCACCCCGACGATCAGGACGATGAAGGCGTCGTACTGCTCCCGGAACGTCTCGATGTTCTCCTGGAGGGGATCGATCCGGGGAATCAGGAGGAAGAGTCCGAGCGAGAGGGCACCGATGGCGGGGAACAGTACCAACGCCACCGATTTCCCCATCGTGTCCTGGACCGTCCCGGTTTCGTCGAAACTGGTTACCATTTGGGCTGGGAGGTCCGGATAGGTGACGGCACTGACGACGGCCCCGAGCAGGACCAGTCCGAGGGCGCCGGCCACGCTCGTTTTCGTTCGCATACCCTCGCCTAACGAGTCTCCAGCCTATCAATGTCGGTCTTCGGTCGGCGAAATCGAGTATGAATGGAAAGCGGACGGGCCGGGATTGCCCGGTCGTTCCGGACCGGGGAATCCCGGTTGCCTTCTCCACCCCGCGACCCCACGAGCGATGGGTGTCCGACGGTGGGCTGCTCGCTTCCGCGCCTGGCCCGTTGCCGCCGGTCAACCACGGACGAACGCCCCTGCAGGTGCCGCCCGTGGACCGCCGTCCCCGTGGGACGAGGCTTCGCAGTTGGCTCCCGGGGCCCGACCCGGTCGGACCGGACGCCCCCGGTTTTCGGTCCCCGCTAAAGACCATAGGGCGGGTGGGGGAGCAGGGCCTAGCTGCCCGACCTAGTCCGGTCGACACTACCCGAGTGAGGCTTAAGGTCTTTTCGACTCCCGAAGTCAAAACAGGCCGAGCGCTCGGGTGTACCACGCCGCTGCCATGGCCGGTATCGCGGCGAGCACGAGGACCGCCCACCGGTGCCAATCGATCCAGTCGCCCGGGACCGCTGCCAGCGTGCTGACGTCCACCGCGAGGGCCCAGAGGAGGGTGAACGCCAGGACTGCCACGCCGGCGACGAGCGCGGCCCCCGCCGCAGTGGGGGGATCGGTTCGCTCCGATCGCCCCCCGACGAACGCGATCGCGCCGACGAGGGCGAACAGTGCCAGCACCGGCGGGTCGATCGGGCCGAATCCGTAGTACGTAGCCAGTGCCCCGGCCCGGGTGTCGGGAACCAGGAGGTACGGGACGCCGACGAGGATCGCGTACCCGACGTCCGCGAGGGCACCGATGGACGGGGGAAGACGAGCTCCGGTCACGTCCGTCGTTGCACCCGGTGGCGGCTTAAGCCCGACGCTCCCGGCGGGTCGTTCCGCGTGGGAGCGTCCCATCCCACCGCGGAGGCGGAAGGCACAACACGGGTGACCGACTATCGGGGCCCATGGGACTGGGAAGCACCGCCAAGAAGGTCCAGACGATCGCCGATCGCGCCGAACAGCTGTACGCCCAGGTCAAGGACGTGTCGGAACGCCTGGTCGGCGTCGAGGAATCCACCACTGAAACCGTCCAGCGGGTCCGGACGCTGGAGCGGGAACTCGCCGAGCAGCGGGCGCTCGTCGAGGCCATCGCGGAGGAGCAGGGGGTTGACGTGGACGCCATCGAGACCGACGCCGTCATCGAGGACGTCGACCCCGACGCCGGGACCCCGGACGGGGAAGTGGCGGAGTCGCCCACGGACGAGACGGCCTGATACGGTCCCTTCGTCCGTCGGGGACGTGATCTCCCCCCGGCGAGCAGTGACGATCGGGTGGACCGTGCTATCGGTCGTGTTCGATTAAGCGTGGAACGTGAGGCGTGGGATACTGTGCCGGCCTCTGGCAGAAATCACACGCTTCAGTGGCTCTAACGACTGGACCGAATTCGAGTTCGTGGAGCGCGAGCGGACACCGAGCGAGCTGATGCGACTCGGTGTTCGACTCCATTGAGCTGGATTACCGCTCTCGAATACCCTCTCTGAGCTCGAGAACGTTCAGTAATAGTTCAGGCGCGTCCGACCAGCCACCGCCGAAGACTGGCTCCGGACCTTCGCCGTCCGGTGGAATTCGGCAAACTAAGCACGATGCTCTCTGCGGGGAAGAATTACCAGCGATAGGGATCGAGGAGTCCGGTCTTCGCCCGGTCGCGGACGTGCTCGCGAACCCCGACTGCGTTCGAAGAACGCGAGCGGTATCGATGGGACGGCGTGGCGGTCGCCTGTTCCTCGCGCTGGCTTTGTCGCTCCTGTTCGTTCGCTGCCGTGATCTCCGCGGGGGTCGCGAAGGGGTGGTGTGGCTTGAGGGCCGTAGTGTTGTATTCGATGAGACTCTCACACCAGACACAGACGCTGAACGAGAGGGGTTCACCGCGCGACGAATAGGTGGAGCGATAGACAGGGGTGTCCTTCCCGCAGTGCGGACAGGGCTCGAGGGAGGCGCCGTTCTCGAGCATCTCCTTCCCCCGCCCGTGGGAAAACTTGTACCACGATATGAGTTTGTGTAGCATTCACACCCTCCCTTCGGGGCTATGTACCGTCGACCCATAATTGATTCGTCCACCGAGTGCGTCGTGGAGAGGGTAGCGATCGTGGGTTTCCAGAGCCAGAACGCCCCCGGTCGCTCGACGAGTGAGACGACGCAATTGTGCGACAGCGTGGCGCGGGACCGGAGCCAGCCGGGGTTTTCTCGCTGTTTGCAGTCTCACTCGCGGGATTTACCAAACACGGAGGTACCATCGGCAACAAGATTAATGTGCGAGTCGGTTGACGGGATGGCGAGGGGGACTTGGGGTGTGAAGTACTACTACGACTCGCGGGCCGTCGATTCGAACCAGCGCGCGCTGATCGACCGCCTCGAGGCGGAAGCGGTCCACATCGTCGACACTGCCGACTGGTCGACCGAGGCATTGACCGACGTTTATTATTCGGAGATAATCCCCCGCGGCAAGGGGGGTGATAGACCGGTCAGGACCGCAGTCCGGACCGGGAACGAATCGGTGTCGTTCGAGGCCGGCGTCCTCGTCACGCCCGAGGGCTGTTTCGTCGGCGAGGAGATCGAGCGGGCGTTCGATAGCCTGTTCCCGGATCTGTACGTCGAATTGTACGACGACTCGACGGACCGATAGCGGCCGATCCGTTTTCGTGGCCGAGGTTTATACCGGATCCCGTGCGGAATCCGCGACGTGTATCGCCGTCTCGTTCCGTTGGTGGTCGTCTGTGCCTGCTTGGTCGCCCCGGTCGCGACGACCGCCGGAAACCCCGATCCGGCGAACGCGACGGGGGTCCGGGACCATGGCCGGACGACGGCGTTCCCGAATCCTTCACCGTCGACGGGATTGCGGCCGGTCGACCGCGCGACCATCGTCGCCGTCTATCCCGACCCCGTGACCGACGGCGACCGGGGCGAGTGCGTGGTCGTCGACCTCCCGGCGACCGGCGGCGTTAACTGGACGCTCTCCGACGGCGAGGGGACGATCCACGTCCCGGAACCCCCAGATGGGAGTCGGATGGCCATCAGCGAGGACCCCGACGTGGTCTGCCATCGGGCCGACGCCAGGACGGTCGCCGTCGAGGACATGCTCCGTCTCTCGAACGCCGGCGAGGTTCTGGCCCTCCGCGCCGACGGCGTCACCGTCGACACGGTAACGTACGACGGCGCCCGGGCCGCCAGCTGGCACCGGAACGGATCCTGGCACCCGCTGGGGGCCACGGACTTCGACCCCGTCACCGTTCCCGGGGGGAGCGGACGGGTGTTCGTTCTGCCGGATTCACCGGCGGCCCCCGTGGCGCCCCTCAGGAACGCCTCGGATCGGATCCTCCTCGCGGGGTACAGCTTCACCTCCGAACGGATCGGACGGGCGCTTCGATCTGCGGCGGAACGCGGCGTCGAGGTTCGAGTGCTCCTCGACGGCGCTCCGGTCGGGGGCCTGTCCCGACGCGAGGCCCGCCTCCTCGATCGACTCGTGGCGGCCGGCGTGGAGGTCCGCCTCCTGGGCGGGCCCAGGGCCCGCTACGCCTTCCACCACGCGAAATACGCCGTCGTGGACGACCGAGCCGTGATCCTCACGGAGAACTGGAAGCCGTCGGGGACGGGCGGCCGTTCGAGTCGGGGGTGGGGCATCGTCCTCGGCGCTCCCACCGCCGAGCATCTGGCCCGCGTCTTCCGGGCCGATACCGGCGCTCCGGACGCCATTCGGTGGGAGGAGTACCGAACGGAGCGGGAGTTTTCGACGGAGGAAGACGGCGGTTCGTCGCGGTCGTATCCCGCCAGGTTCCAACCCCGTCGCGTTTCGGTGGAGGAGGTCGAGGTCATCGTCGCGCCGGACAACGCCGGCCGGTCGGTCCAGCGAATCCTCGGATCGGCGAACTCCTCGATCAGGGTCGTCCAGATGCGGATCGACGGTCGAAACGACCCCTTCCTGCGGGCGTCGCTCGCCGCGGCGCGACGGGGGGTCCGCGTCGAGATCCTGCTGAGCAGCACCTGGTACGTTCGCGAGGAGAACCGGCGACTCGCACGCTGGCTCCGGCGCCTCGCCCGGGAGGAAGGGCTACCGGTCGCGGTGCGGCTGGCCGAGCCACGGTCCACGTTCGGGAAAATCCACGCCAAGGGGGTCGTCGTGGACGGGAAGCGCGTCCTGGTCGGCAGCCTCAACTGGAACGAGGAGTCCTGGCGCCGCAACCGCGAGGTCGTGGTGGTGGTCCACGGGCGCGAGGCGGCGCAATATTTCGAGCGCGTCTTCCGGTCGGACTGGCGGGGCGGTACCTGGCGGCTACAGATCACCTTCGCCGCCGGGGTCGCCGTGGCCTGCCTCCTGGCGATCGCGTGTGTCGGCCGGTGGGTCAGCTTCGATCAGTCGCCGTGAAACGGGGTGGTCGAGCCGATCTCCTCGTCGATCTCGGCGTCGGCCATGCGCTCGACGAGCGCATCCAGCACTTCCTCGCGCCGGCCCTTGACGAACTTGATCGATCCGACGACCAGGTGCCCGCCGCCGCTGACGCCGCCGCCCTCGATCGTCTCCTTCAGGTCCGAGACCATCGCGGGGATGTCGAGCCTGACGCCGTCGGAGCGCAGCACCGCGAAGTCCGGTCCGTACCCGATCGTGATGACGGGATCGCCGGTCTCCTCGACCTTGCGGTCGTGGATCTCGCCGGTCGTCTTGCCCGGTGCCGGGTAGGTGAACCGGTGGGCGTACCGTTCGACGTCGATCCGATAGAGGTGCGCGCCGTTCGCCAGTCGCTCGTGCTCGACGTGGGGCATGGCGGCGTCGAGCTGGTGCTCGACGTCCTCGCGGGAGCGTTCGGCGAGGAAGGAGACGAGTTCCCGATGGCGCTCCTCGTCGTCACAGCCGACGTTCAGGACGTCGTAGATGAGTTCGCGCCCGGAGTCGTACCGGAGCCAGAAGGCCTCGTAGTCCAGCGCTTCGCCGAGATCCCTGAGCGTCGCCTCGTCGTAGCCCGCCGTCTCGGCGAGTTCGAGGTACTGGTCCATCGCCTCGGCCTCCGACCGATCGGCGATGCCGGCGACGGCCGGGACGTGACGGAGGTCGTCCTCGAGATCCGGGGCGATCATGCGCGCCAGTTCGACGCACATCATCCCGGTGGTGATCCGGTAGTCCTCGTCGTAGAGGTAGGGGTTGACGTGGGCCTCCAGCAGGGGTTCGACGGCCTCCGGATCGGGGTGGTGGTGATCGAGCGCGACGATCGGGATGTCGAAGTGGGCCAGGGTCCGGTAGGCCGGCACGTCCTCGGCGGTCGAGCCGTTGTCGAGCATGAGCAACAGCGGCAGTTTCTGGCCGTGTCTGGCCCGGTCCTCGAGCGCGAAGTTGAGGTCGCGCGTCGCGTCCTCCATCTCGTAGAACGGTGCCTTGCTCGGGAGGCGCTTGAAGAGGTGATGCGGGGCCTCGGGATCCTCGTGGGAGGCTTCGATGAACCGTTCGAGCGCGAGCTGGACCGGGACGGCCGCACACATCCCGTCGCCGTCGGCGTGGTGGCGGATCCTGATCGGCCGGCTCTCGAGGACGGTCCGCCGGAGCAGGCGGGCGACGTCCCGGAGGTCGTCGTAGATCTTCTCGAAGGCCGGCCAGTCGACGAGCGGTTCGAGGTCCGGAGGTTCCGCCTGTTCCTCGAGCGCCGCGTCGAGTCGGTCCCGCAGGTCCTCGGCCAGGTCGCCCTCGAGCGTGCGTATTTCGTCGGCCTCGATCTGGAGGCCACCCTCGCGTTCGTCGACGGTACCCGTCACCCGCACGAGGTCGCCCAGATCGATGTCGGGGTGCGCCCTGACGCCCGCGGCTTCGAAGGCGGCGCAGGGAACGATCCCGTCCTCGTCGCGGACGTGGAAGACGGTCGGTCCGCCGGTCTGTTTGACCTGTACGACTTCGCCCTCGAGGTGGAGTTCCTCGCCCAGGTGGGCTTCGAGCCGGCCGCTCTCGGTGATTTCCGGCTCGCAGGGAACCTCGTGAACGGCGTACTCGTCGAGGTGTACCGGACTGAACGCCACGTCGCCGTTCTCCCGGACCTGGTTCAGTTCGACGATCATCGGATCGCCGACGTCGTAGTCGGCCTCGAGGTTCGACTCGTGGACGAGCCCGGAGACGTGGTCGGAGAGGTCGACGAACACCCCGTATTCGACCACGCCGTTGACGGTCGCCAGGTAGCGACCGTCCGGATCGAGGTCGTCCATGTCGCATTCGGGGGCGAGGTCGTAAACGAGAGGCTTCTCCCCCGCCTCGTCGTCCCCGACGCCATCGTTGGTTGTCGTCATTCTTGCCGGGTCTTTGCGACCGCCGGGTATAACCCTTATCAAGACGGCTCGACCGCCGAAACGGGGGCGCCGGAGCGGGGGCCACGCCGGCCGGTTCGGCCAGGGGGAGTGCGGCGTCGAGGGGTTCGCGGCGTGGCTGGTCGCCTCCTGTATCCGGAACGTTTAGCATCGCGGGGTTTCGAGGATGTGTGCATGGGGTTGTTTGACGGGCTGTTCCGTTCCAGCGAAGTCCTCGGGATCGCCGAGGAGACCCTGGAGTTCGCCCTGGAGGCGTCCCGGGACGCCCATCCCGACGAGTACATGGGGCTGTTGCGGGGCACCGAGGCGGATCGGCTCGGCCTCCGGGAGGACGGCCTCGTGATCACCGACGTGCTCGTGATTCCGGGGACGACCTCGAACAGCGTCAGCGCGACCGTGAAGACGAGCATGATCCCGAACGACTCGTCCTCCCTCGGGAGCGTCCATTCCCACCCGAACGGGGTCCTCCGCCCGAGCGACGAGGACCGACGGACGTTCGGCTCCGGCAAGGTTCACATCATCATCGGGCATCCGTACGAACGGAACGACTGGCGGGCGTTCGACCGGGACGGCGAACCGCGGGACTTGCCCGTCATCGACGTGCGCCTCCCCGACGCCGAATCGTTCTTCGACTTCACGCAGGCCGACATCGACGAGGAACTCCGACGATGACGCGAGTGATCGCCCAGGGGACGTTCGAGGTTCTGCATCCCGGCCACCTCCACTACCTCCGGGAGGCGGCGGGGATGGGCGACGAACTGTTCGTCATCGTCGCCCGCCAGGAGAACGTCACCCACAAGGAACCGCCGGTGTTGCCCGGGCGCCAGCGTGCCGAGGTGGTTGCCGCCCTCGAAATGGTCGACGACGCGGTCGTCGGCCACCCCGAAGACATCTTCGTCCCGGTCGAACGCATCGACCCGGACGTGATCGTGCTGGGCCACGACCAGCACCACGACGAGGAGGCCATCGCCGAGGCACTCGCCCGCCGCGGCGTCGACTCCGACGTCCGACGCGCCTCGGGGTACGAGCCGAAGTACGAGGCGGAACTCGCCTCGACTCGGGACATCATCGACGTACTGTTACGCGAGCGGGGGTAGCGGGGAAGAACGGTCGGACGGAGTGTCGGCCCGCTCAACCGCTCAGATATCCGTTTGCTCCCAATCTGCGGACGCCTTCGCGGATCCGCTCGGTGCTCGCCGCGTAGGAGAGGCGTGCGTAGCCGGGCGCGGCGAACGCGCTGCCGGGGACGGTGGCGACGTGGGCTTCTTCGAGCGCGTTCCGGGCCCACGCCGCGTCGTCGTCGGCTACCGGCACCATCAGGTAGAACGCGCCGTCCGGGGCGGGAACGTCGACGCCCTCGTCCGCGAGGAGGTCGATCAGCAGATCGCGGCGTTCCTCGAAGGCTTCGACCATCTGGCCGACCACCGTGCCCGCGTTCTCGATGGCCTCGACGGCGGCGTGCTGGACGAAGTTGGTGGCACAGGTCACCGAGTGCGAGTGGAGCTTCCCGGCCTCCGAGACCAGGGCTTCGGGGGCGGCGAAGTAGCCGAGTCGCCACCCCGTCATCGAGTAGGCCTTCGAGAAGCCGTTGACCGTGGCCGTCCGGTCGAACATGCCGTCGAGTTCCGCCAGGCTCGTGGCCGGACCGTCGTAGGTGATCTCCTTGTAGATCTCGTCGGAGAGGACCGTGAGGTCGTGTTCGACCGCGAGGTCGCGAACCCCCTTCAGGGCCGCGTCGGAATAGACGGCGCCGGTGGGGTTGTTCGGCGAGTTGATCAGGAGGAGCGCCGTCTCGTCGGAGACGGCGTCGGCGAGGTCGTCCAGGGCCGGTTCGAGCTGGAAGTCGTACTCGGCGGTGGGGACGTGGGCGATCGACCCCCCGGCGAGCTTGCCCTGGGCCTCGTAGGACACCCAGGACGGATCGAGGAGGACGACTTCGTCGCCGTCGTCGACGACGGCCTGGACGACCTCGAAGAGGGCCTGCTTCGCCCCGGGGGTTATCACGACGTTCCGGGGCTCGTAGGGGAGGCCGTCGTCCTGGAGTTTCTCGGCGACGGCAGTCCTGAGCCTGGGGATGCCGTTCGACGACGTATAGCCCGTGTGGCCCGCGTCGAGCGCCCGTTTCGCGGCCTCGACGACGTTCCCGGGCGTGGGGAAGTCGGGTTCACCCACGCTCAGGTCGACCACGTCGACCCCGTCGGCCTCGAGTTCGTTGGCCCTGTTCCCGATGGCCAGCGTCGCGCTCGGGTCCACCCGTTCGACGCGAGCCGAGAACTCCATCGTCATCGCACCTCCGGGCGCCGGGCGTGGTCGACGGCCGGCGCGAGAATCGGTCCAAGCGCTACCATAGCGGAAAGTCGTCGGGCGTGGAAAAAGAAGTATCGGTCGATTGAACTCCGCCGGCGCTTTCGCAGCCACCGTCGACGGGCGGGCCGGCGAGCGACGAAACGCAAAAGGCGTTTAAGCCCCCGCATCCCCTGGATGAACGATGGCGATCGATTCGGAACGGGTCCGCCGGTGGCTCTCCGACGAACGGGTTCTGGCGGCGATCCTGAGCGTAACGGCTGCCGGGATGGTCGTTCGCCTGTTCGCCCTCGGACATCGCGTCGCCCAGTGGGACGAGGGGCGCGTCGCCTACTGGACGCTCCGGTACGAGGCGACCGGCGTCTGGCACTACCGCCCGATCGTCCACGGTCCGTTCCTCTTCCACGTGGACGCCCGGATGTTCTCCCTGTTCGGCGCGAACGACTTCACGCTCCGGTTGGTCGTCGCGATCGTGGGCGGGCTCCTGCCGTTGGCGGCCTGGCTGTTTCGGGAGCGGCTCCGGGACTCGGAGACCGTGGCGCTCTCGCTGCTGCTGGCGTTCAACCCGTTCCTCCTGTACTACTCCCGGTTCTTCCGCAACGACGTGCTCGTGGCTACGTTCATGCTCCTGGGCCTGGGGCTGTTCGTGCGCGCGATCGACGCGAGTGATCACCGCTATCTCTACGCCGCGGTGGCCGCCGTCGCCCTCGGGTTCACCACGAAGGAGAACGCGCTCGTCTATCCGCTCTGCTGGTTCGGCGCGGGCGTCCTGTTGCTCGATCATCGTCTCCTTCGGGTGATCCCCCGGTGGCGGGACGGATCGTCGCCCGACGGATCTCGGGACGTCGCTTCTCCGCCCCGCGTTGACGGCGGTGACGCCGCCGATCCCGGGCCGGGTAATAGTGACGGAACGGTTTCCGACCGGTTCGACGGGGTTAGCGACCTGGTCGAATACACTGTCGACCGGAGCGTCGAGATCGCCGGGTACTACGACTGGCGGGCGGCCCTCGTGGTGCTCGCCTTCAACCCGCTCGTCCTGTCCACCCTCATCGGTCCCGTCGCGTCCTTGCTTCCGGGACCCTTCGCCGCTTCCGGGAGCGAGATCGTCGCGACCCCGCTGGCGGTGGCCTGGTTCGTTGCGACCGCCGGCCTCGCGTTCGTGCTGGCCCTCCCGCTGGACGATCCGACGCGGGCATACCTGGGGGCGGCCGCCTACTACGGCGTGGCGTTCTGGCTGTTCCTGGCCCGGCCGTCGGGAGCGGTAACGGTCCTCTGGTTCTGGCTCACGTGGGCGTTCGG
>JBLGCL010000019.1:0-23615 GCA_047617305.1 Natronomonas sp. | reverse complement strand
TTGGCCGCCTTCCAGTCGGGGTCGGCGTACTCGAACCGGCCGGCCGACAGGTCGCGGGACCTCCCCGACGGGTTCCCGAGGATCCGCGTCCCCGGATCGTCGACCGCGAGCGTCCGGGGATACCACGCCACCTCGGCGGTCAGGCCGGCGGTATCGACGAGCAGGATGCCGGCCTCGACCGGGAGGTCCTCCAGGAGGGCGGGCTCGACGCGGTCGCCGGTCGCCGCGGTGGCGACCCAGACCTCGTCGGCCAGCGCGATGGCCACGTCTCGGTCGAGTTGCGGCCGGAGCGCCCGCGCCGCGCTCGCGTCGAGGTCGGGCTTGTTCTCGACCGCGATCACGCGGCGGAGCCAGTCGGGATAGGGCCACTTCCGGCGGAGCTGGACGCGGTTGCCGTCGCGTCGCGTCTCGACGACGCCCCGGTCCGCCGCGCGATGGACGGCCTCGCGGACGTACCGCCATGGGTAGTCCGGTTCGGGCAGGGCGTCGCGGTACCAGGCCCACTCGGCGGGCGCGTTCCGGACGACGTGCAGGAGGTCCGAGTCGAGCCGTCGCTCCCCGAAGCGGGCGCGCCGGCCGAGGCCGACGGGATCGCACTCGAGAACGATCGTGTCCCAGCGACGGTTCCCGGTGCCGAGTTGGCGGGCGACGATCACGCCCCCCTCGCGCGCGCCGTCGGGCGGCCACTCGCGCTCGGCCCACCGGCAGACCCGCAACTCGAACTCGAATTCGGAGTCGACCGCCGGTCTGTTCACGGTCGTGTTGCGTACCGCGGTCGTGAATGGATTTCGGTCGGGCCGGAGGGTCGAATAGCGGCACGCCCCCTACTGCCGGAGCCCGCCGGGGGCTCCGTTCGGCTTCCACGGGATCGATCGAGGGGAGTTTTATACCCCCTTACGAACGAACTGTAAGCGAGTGTCGAAGGAACTCGAACGGGACCTGGGCCTGTACGCGACGATCACGATCAGTATCGGGGCGATGGTCGGGAGCGGGATCTTCGTCCTCCCCGGGAAGGCGACCGGGATCGCCGGTCCGGCAGCGATTCTCGCGTACCTGCTGGCCGGGGCCCTGGTGCTCCCGGCGGCGCTGTCGAAGGCGGAGATGGCGACGGCGATGCCGGAAGCCGGCGGGACGTACCTCTACATCGACCGCGCGATGGGGCCGCTGCCCGGGACGATCGCCGGGATCGGGGCCTGGTTCTCGCTGGTGTTCAAGAGCGCGTTCGCCCTCGTCGGCCTGGGCGCGTACCTCCTGATCTTCGTCGAACTGGGCCCCGGTGCGAAGACCGTCGTCGCGCTCGGGCTGGCGCTCGCCCTCCTCGTCGTCAACGTCATCGGCGTCAAACAGAGCGGATCGCTCCAGGCGGCCATCGTCACCCTCGTGGTGCTCTCGCTGTTCGGGTTCATCGCCGGGGGACTCGTCGAGGTGAGCCAGGGCCTGTACGAACCGTTTTTCCCGGAGGGCTCCGGCGGGTTGCTCGAAGCGACGGGGTTCGTGTTCGTCTCGTACGCCGGCGTCACGAAGATCGCCAGCGTCGCGGAGGAGGTCGAGGATCCTGGCCGCAACATCCCCATCGGCATGATCTCCTCGATCCTGGTGATGATGCTCGCCTACACGTTCGTCGTATTCGTCATCGTCGGCGTTTCGCCGCCGGGCGAACTCGCTGATACGCTGACGCCCATGGCGCTGGCCGCGAACTCGTTCCTCGGACGGGGTGGGGAAATCGTCGTCGCGGCCGTCGCCGTCCTCGCCCTCACCAGCATGGCCAACGCCGGCGTCCTGTCGTCGACCCGGTTCCCGCTCGCGATGAGCCGCGACGATCTGGCGCCACCCGCACTGGGGGAGGTCCACGACCGTTTCAAGACCCCGACGTTCTCGATCGGCTTTACCGGGGCGGTCCTGCTGGTGCTGATCGCCGGCGTTCCCGTGCTCGAGCTCGCGAAACTCGCGAGCGCGTTCCAGATCCTCGTGTTCGCGTTCGTCAACGTGGCGCTGGTGGCGTACCGCGAGAGCGGCCTCGAATGGTACGATCCCGATTTCGTCGCGCCCGGATATCCGTGGGTCCAACTGCTCGGCATCCTGGGGGCGGTCGTTCTGCTCACCCAGATGGGGCCCATCGCCATCGGCGGGGCCGTCGGAATGGTCGTTTTCGGGGTGCTCTGGTACCGGATCTACGGGCGGGAACGGACGGCGCGGGAGGGGGCCGCACTCGACGCGATCCGCCGACGGACGGGGGACTACTCGGTCACGCTGACCGAGGAGCAGTTCGCGACGGGCGGCGGTGGCGGCGTGGTCGTGGCCGTCGGGCCCGACACGCCGGTCGAGCACGAACGGACGCTGTTGCGGGTCGCCGAACCGATCGTCCGCCGTCGGGGCGGCCGGATCCACCTCGCCCGGTTCGAGGCGGTTCCGGAGCAGGTGACGCTGTCGAGCGCGGCCGAGGTCCGGACGGCGGCCGACGAGGCGTTCGAGGGGCAGGCCCGCGAGTTCGCCGCGGAACTGGACGTTCCGATCGCCGTCGAGGAGGTGGTCGCTCACGACGTCGATCACGCGGTGGTCAATCACCTGGAGACCTGCGGCGCGAACCTCCTGCTCGGCGGGTTCGAAGCCGAGCGCTATCACGGCGAGATGCTCGGCCGGGACGTCGACTGGTACATGAACCACGTCGACTGCGACCTCGTCTTCGTCAGGGATCGCGGGTGGGGAGACGTCGACGAAATCGTCGTCATCGCCGACGAAGGCCCCTACGATCCGCTCGAAATCCTTGTCGCCGACGCGATCGCGTTCCAGTACGACGCCGGGCTCCGCTTCCTGTACGCGGTGGATCCCACGGCCAGCGACGAGGAGGTCGCGGCCATCGAGTCCTACCACGAACGGGTGCGGCGCCTCTGTCACGTCCCCACCGAGCGCGAGATACTCACGTCATCGGACCGCGCCGAGGCGCTGGCGACGGCCGCCGCGGGGGCCGACCTGGCCGTCGTGGGAACTTCGGCCCACCACATCGTGTACGACGTCGTCTTCGGTGCCCTCCCGGATCGACTGGCGCGATCGCTCGGCTCCACGGTCCTGCTCGTCCACTCGACGAGCCGGCGGCGCCACACGTTCGTCCGGTACCTCCTCGACCGGTTCGTCTTCTGATCGGTCGGCGCCGCGGCCCGCGGTGTCGGGATGGCGTCGCGACTGTCCGACACCACCGGGTCGCGGGCCGCGGTCGTTCGATGTCCTCCCCTCGTCCCGGCGGCGTCAGTGTGGCGTCTCGTCGTTCAGGAACTCGTGAGCGTCCTCCAGGATCTCCCGGGGGCCGTCCTGCGTTATCGTGTTGATCGCCTGTTCGTAGTCGCGCCACTGGTGGTCGTGATGTTCGTGCGAGAGTTCCGCCGACGCCTCGTAGGACTTCGCGATGAAGAGGTGGACCGTCTTGTGGATCGTCTTCCCGTTGGCCTGGAACACGTAGTCGTACTCCTCCCGGAAGCCGTCGATCAGCCGGAAGTCCTCGATGCCCGCCTCCTCCGTCACCTCGCGGATCGCGGTCTGCTGGAGCTCCTCCCCGTTTTCCACACCTCCCTTCGGGAACTCCCAATCCCCGGGGCGGCTCTTGAGGAGGAGATATTCACGCCGGTCCCGGGTGTCGCGAAAGAGGATGGCCCCGGCACTCGTAGCTTGAACCGTCATTGGTCGTCAGTTATCGACGACCATTTATGAGGGTATCGGAGGAAGGAACCGACACGCGCGAGGCTGACGGGCCGGGCTGCAAGGTGCGCCGGGGGACTCCCGGGCCTTCGAACGGGCCGGCCCCCGGCCCGCGTAACGCGGACGTCTCAGTACGTTTTTACGGCCGGCTATCCGACTACCCTACCAGTGAGGTCACCATGACCTTCGTGACGAAACTCCGGCTCCGGAGCGGCGATCGCGAGGCCCTCGACCGGGTCGTCGAGGACATCCGGTCGACCGCCGAGCGGAAGGGGGCGGAGTTGAAGGGTCCCCATTCCCGTCCACCGGACCGATTGCGGGTCCCGCAATACAAGTCCCTCGACGCCGTCGCCGAGTATTCGGCCTGGGACTACACCGTCTACGGCCGCGACCTCGAGATCGTCGGCCACGACGATCTCGCGCGGCGGATCGCGAGCCGGGAGTTTCCGCCGTCGATCCACGTCGAGGTCGAGGTCGAGCGCGTCGATCAGGTCGGGGCCCGGGATCGCTGAGCGCGGGTCACCGTCCGGGCCGCGCGGGCCGTCGATCGGCGCCAACGCCGAACAACGGCCGTTTCGCCCGATTCTCCCTCACTTAAGTCTCTCCGCCGCCTCCCTGCCGGTATGAGCACGACAGAAACGCGAGATCGACTCATCGAGTTCCGGCGGGACCTGCACCGGCACCCGGAACCCGCCTGGTGCGAGTTCTACACGACCAGCCGGATCGTCGAGGAGTGCGAGCGGATCGGCGTCGACGCGCTGCACGTGGGGCCGGACGCGCTGGCACCCGAGGAGCGAACCGGCGTCCCGGACGCCGAGGAACTCGAACGCTGGCAAGAACGCGCCCGCGAGGCGGGGGCCCGCGAGGACGTGCTCGAGACGACGGCGGGCGGCCACACCGGGGTCGTCGCCGAGTTGCACCGCGGCGACGGTCCGACGGTCGCCCTCAGGGTCGACATCGACGCGCTCCCGCAGGTCGAGGCGGACGACGAGGATCACTTCCCCGCCCGGGAGGGGTTCCGCTCGGAGAACGAGGGCGCGATGCACGCCTGCGGGCACGACGGGCACGCCACCATCGGGATCGGCGTCCTCGAGGCGATCGCGGAGAGCGACTTCGAGGGGACGCTGAAGGTGTTCTTCCAGCCCGCCGAGGAACTCATCGGCGGGGGCAAGGCGATGGCCAGGAGCGGCCACCTCGACGACGTTGACGCCCTCCTGGCGGTTCACCTCGGCCTGGACCACCCGACCGGCGAGGTGGTGGCCGGCGTGGACGGCTTCCTGGCGGTCAAGCACCTCGACGCGACGTTCGCCGGGGAGTCGGCCCACGCTGGCGGCCACCCCGAGGAGGGTCGCAACGCGATCCTTGCGCTGGCGACGGCGACCCAGAACCTGTACGCGATCCCGCGCCACGACGACGGCCCCACCCGGATCAACGTCGGGCGGATCGAGGGCGGGACGGCCTCGAACATCGTCGCGGAGGAGGCCCACCTCGTCGGCGAGGTGCGCGGTCGAACGACGGACCTGAAGGACTACATGTTCGAGCACGCGCGCCGGATCGTCGAGAACGCGGCCGCGATGCACGATTGCGAGGTGTCCTTCGAGCCCGGCGGCGAGGCCCCGAGCGCGACGAGCGACGACGACCTCCGCGAACTCGTCGCCGAGGTCGCCGGGGGGACCGACGGGGTGGATTCGATCCTCGACCGGGACGACCTGGGCGGGAGCGAGGACGCGACCTACCTCATGCAGGAAGTGCAGGAGAACGGCGGGACGGCCGCCTACGTCGGCGTCGGGACCGACCACCCGGGCGGTCACCACACCGCTTACTTCGACGTCGACGAGCGGAGCCTCGGGATCGGCGTGGACCTGCTGACCGAAACGATCCGCCGGATCGAATAACCCCGGGCGAGACGCCCGCCCGGTCGAAAATGGAAAATTTTTCAAGTGTCGTGTTGGATGGACAACAAGATGGTGCGGAGCACGCATCGTCCGTTCGGGGTGTCGCTCGTCGCCGGGTGGGCGGCGATCGACGGGGCACACTCGCTGTTCGCGGCCGTCGACGCGGGGATATCAAGGACGATCGTGGCCGACGCATCCGGGTCGGTCGCCCCGGTCGCCGCGGGGGTGGTCCTGCTCTCGGGGATCGCCGGGTTCGGATTGCTGATCGTCGCCGGGGGGCTGTTCAGAGTCCGTTCGTGGGGCCGTACGGCCGGGATGGTCCTGTTCGGCCTGGTCGCGCTGCTGAACCTTTCTTCGGTGCTCGAAGGTCCCGCAGTGCTCGACGGGGCTCTCCTCCCCGTAATTAAACTCGCTCTCGACGTCGTTTCGGTCGCGGTCCTCCTCGTGAACCGGGACGCGTTCGTTACGGAGCGCCCGGACATCTCCGACGGTTCGGCGAGTCAGGTCGGCCGACAGTAAGGGCTGACAGCGGCCTCCGGGACCGGTCCGGCGGGTCCCGGCCGACGCGGACGGGTTCGGGACGAACCGACCGGCGGGGGGACGGCCTCTCGGCGGTTTCGATCCCGCCCGATTTTTGTGGGGGTCGATCGATCGAACGAACAGGAATGGCGACCGACACGCACGACGTCGTCGTCGTTGGCGGCGGCACGGCCGGGTGTTTCGCCGCCGCGACGGCTGCCCGGGAGGGCCTGGACGTGGTCCTCCTGGAGCGAAAACCGGCGGCAGAGGCGGGGCACATCGCCTGTGGCGACGCCATCAAGGGGGCCACCGCGTTCCCGGACGTGATCGACCGCGAGTACCTCCGGGCGGAGGCCGTCTCGAACGGGAACGTCGAGCGGGCGGTCTTCGAGAACCCCGTCTCCGGCGATTCGCTCGAGGTCTCCTTCGGCGACGAGTCCGGGGTCGTCCTGGATCGAAAACGGTACGGCGAGGTCCTCCTCGAGGAGGTCGGCCGACTGGGTGCCCGGACCCGGTACGACACCGTCGTGAACGACGTCGTCCAGGACGACGACGGGCGGGTGACTGGCGTCCGCACGGTGCGAAACGGCGACGCGAGGACCGTCGAGGCGGAGGTCGTGATCGACGCTGCGGGATCGCTCTCGATCCTGCAGGATCGGGCCGACTTCTCGGACGCCACCGTCGACACCGACGTGTCCTACAGACAGTTCTGTTCGGCGTATCGCGAGATCGTCACCGTCGAGGAACCGGTTCCCTGGGACGACGCCATCGTGTTCAGGCCGGCCGAGGAACTGGGCTACCTCTGGTACTTCCCGCGGACGCCGACCGAGATCAACGTCGGCGTCGGGTTCCAGATGACCGAGGACCCGATGACCCTCGTGGAGGTCCTCCGGAACGACCTGCGCGAGCGGGACGAATTTCGGGGGGCGAGGGTCGAGGACAAACTGGGCGCGGCCCTGCCCACGCGTCGTCCCTACGACTCGGCCGTCGCGCCGGGGTACGTGGCCGCCGGCGACGCGGCCGGACACGTCAACCCCACCACCGGCGGCGGCATCGCCGGCGCGGCGAAGGCCGGAACGTGGGCGGCCGAGGTCGCCGTCGAGGCCGTTGGCGACGGGACGGTCGACGAGACCGCCCTCTGGGAGTACAACCGGCGGGTCATGACGGACTTCGGCAAGCGGTTCGCGGCGATGGACCTCTACAACGTCTTCGGGACCGCCCACGATGTGGACGAACTCGCCGCGGTCGTCGCCGCGATGCCCGGCCAGCAACTCGTCGACGCCGTCGGGCGGCGCGGGACGGCGGACATGGGTCTCCGGCTGAAGGTCGAGACGCTGCTACGGACGTGGGGGCACTGGGGCCTCCTCTACGAACTGTATCGCGTCCACCGGAAGGCGGAGGAACTGAAGGCCGTTTACGACGACTATCCGACCACGCCGGCGGGGTTCGAGGACTGGCGGGCCGACCGGGACGCGGTCGTTCGGGACGTCTACGGGATCGCCGGGGCTGAACCGAAGTACTGAGGTCTCCCGCGGGACCCTCCCGTCCGTCCCCCTCAACGCTGGCCGCTTTCAGAACCCCTTTTCCCGGACGGGCCGATTTTCCGGACATGAGCGACCTCCCGAACCCCGACGACGTCCCGCGCCGAAGCGGCATGCCGGCCCTGGGACTGGGCACCTGGCAGAACGAGGATCCGGCGCAGTGTGCGGAGAGCGTCGAGACCGCCCTGGAGACCGGCTATCGTCACGTCGACACCGCGCAGGCCTACGGCAACGAGGAAGCCGTCGGTCGGGGGATCGAACGCGCCGACGTCGACCGGGACGCGGTGTTCCTCGCCACGAAGGTCTGGATCGACAACCTCGCCTACGACGACGTGCTCGAGACCGCCGAGGAGAGCCTGGAGCGCCTCGGCGTCGACTCGGTCGACCTGCTGTACGTCCACTGGCCGGCCCGGTCCTACGACCCCGGGGAGACGCTGGGGGCGTTCGACGAACTCTACGACGAGGAAAGGATCGACCGCGTGGGCGTGAGCAACTTCGAACCCGCGCAGGTCGACGAGGCGATCGACGTCCTCGACGCGCCCCTGTTCGCGAACCAGGTGGAACTCCACCCGTTCCTGCCCCAGCCCGAACTCCGCGAACACTGCGCGGACCGCGACGTCGAGGTCGTCGCGTACTCCCCGCTCGCTCGCGGCGAGGTGTTCGGCGATCCGACGCTCGGCGAGATCGCCGAGAAACACGGGGTCAGCGAGGCCCAGGTGAGCCTCGCGTGGCTCCGCGAGAAGGGCGTGACGGCGATCCCCAAGGCGACGAGCGCGGACCACGTCCGGGACAACTGGGCGTCGCTCGATCTCGCCCTCGACCCCGAGGACGTCGAGCGAATCGACGCGATCGACCGCCGCGACCGCCGCGTCGATCCCGGCTTCGCTCCCTGGTAACGCGAGGTCGGAACGTTCAAACACGGAGGCCACGATGCCGTTGATATGGGGCTGGTCCGGGCCGTCAGGATCGACCTGAAACGCTTTCACGAGACGTGGATGGAGCTTTTCTTCCCGCGACAGGTGGACGGGGACGACACCGTCCTGGGCAAGTGGAAACCGACCACGCAGGGCGGGTGGATAAAGTACCGAATCTGGGCCGCGATCGGATCGGTCGCCGTGGCGATCGGCTATCCGCTCACGCTGCTGGGCTATTTCCTCCGGTTCCAGACCCGGCGCATCGAGTTTACCGCGACCCGACTGGGCACCATCGGCGTCCTGATCCTTTCGCTCGTCGCCTGGGGCGCGTTGACCGCCGTCGCACGCGTCAGGTTCTCGACCGAGGGGTTCATCGCGGTGGGCGCCGCCGCCATCGTCGCGACGGTGGCCGCCGTGCTCGCGTTCGGCGCGAGCCAGGTCGCCGGGCGGAAGACGACGGTGTTCGTCGCGTATCCGCTGGGCGTGACCGCGATCTTCCTCCCGCCGGTCGTCGCGGCGCTCGTCTCGCCGACCGTCGGAGAGGTCCTCGATCTGAGCTATACGCTCGCCGAGTTTTCGATCGAGAAAGTGCAGCCGGTCGTCGGGATCGGGGACGTCGCCACGTATCTCCGGGACGAGTTCGATCTCATCGGTATCGCGTACATCGCGATGTGGGTGGGCATTTCGATCCCCGTCGGCTGGGTCCTCGGGGTCCTGGTGACGCTCGCCGAAGTCGTCCGGCCCACCGACTGAACCGGCGGGTGGATTGACCGATCGCTGACGGCGGCGGGTTGCTTGCGGACGACGGGTCCCCAGGGCGTTTCGATCTCCTTGAGGTAGGCACGGCCGTCTCGTCCGCGTCCTCGATCGTCTTCTGCTTCCATCGCCCCGTTCTGAAGTACAGGGAGGAGACCACGGCGCTCGCGATGTTGCTCACGGCCGTCCCGATCCAGACGCCCACGAGTCCCAGATCGAGGCCGAGACCGAACGCGGGGAACGCTAGGAGACAGGCGAAGCCCAGCCGCATGATCAATATTCTCGACAACGATAACCCCATGGCCGCTTTCGTGTGTCCCGTTCCCCGAGACGTAGAGTCGAATATCCGGAACCACCCGAAAAACGGGATCGAAACGACGAAGATCGAAATCAACCTCGACGCCTCGGCGACCACCGCGCCGAACTTGTCGATGTCGCTGGACAGGAAGACGGACACCACTGGCTCCCTCACGATGAAAATCCCGATAGAGAGCGTGACCATTATCGCGCCGGAAAGTAGCAGCGTTCGACGAACGATCCGCTCCGCCCTCGATTGCTGCTCGGCACCGACGTTCTGTCCGACCATCGTCGTGGCGCCCCCGGCGAATCCCCAGATTCCCAGGTTCGTCATCTGGATTACTCGCTGTCCGACCCCGTATGCCGCCGGCGGGACGACCGTTCCGAAGGCGTAAATCAAGGTCATCAGACCGACGAACCCCAGCGCACTCCCGACTCTTGCTGCGGACGCGGGCAGGCCAATATCGAGGATCTTCTTTACTCTCCGGGCAACCCGGACCGGTCGTCGACGAACGGATACATTGATGCGCTCTCCCGTCGTGTTGGATGCATGAATAATCCGTATGCGACCGCTTCGGGCCGTCCGGGCCGAGTGCTCGCGGGGCTGGCGATCGCCCTGGGGGTCGTCTTCGTCCTCAACCCGCTGTATCTGTACACGAACGCCGAGCAAACCACGGAGTTCTCGATCTTCCTGCGTTTCGTCAACGCGGCGCTACTGCTCTACGGCCTCTGTCTGGTCGCGGCGGGCTGGTACGGTCGTGGGGGCGAGCATCCGACCGTTCTGGGGGGACTCCTCGGACTGGGTCTCCTCCTCGCGCTCACCGGACCCCTGGGACTGATCTCGTTCCCGGTGCTCCTGTGGGCCGCCATCGCGTTCGCGCTCACCGTCGTTCTCGGCGTCCCGGGCGTCCTGACGGTGCGTCGCGCTGCAGGCGACGCTCCTGCGGAATAGGGAACAGAGATAGAGATCGCAGCATCCGCCGCGCCGTCTGCGCGGCGGTTCACCGGACGCTCGCTCCGCTCGCGTCCGGGACGTTTTTCATGAACGTTTTTGCGCCGAGCGGTTCGCGGCGACGCCGCGAACCCGAGGCTGAAAAGGTTCTACATGTAGCCCAGGTCGCGGAGGCGGTCCATCAGGTCCTCCTTGTCCTGGGCGCGGCCGGCGCGTTCGACGGTGCCTTCGAGGTCCTGCAGCCACGCGGGGTCCTCGTCGGCCTTCTCGGTGGAGACCTGGCTGCCGAGCGAGCGAAAGCCCTCCCAGTACTTGGGCGAGATCGGGATGTCCTCGTGGGTGAGGCCGTTGGGCAGGTCCTCTTTGCCTTCGGGGACGTAGCCCTCCTCCGGGAAGCCCTCGACGGAGTCCGGAACGACGTAGTGCCAGAAGGCGTCCCAGACGTCGCGCTCGGCGAACTGGAGGATGGGCTGAACGCGGTCGTGGGGCGGGTACTTCTCGACGTCGTGGCGCGGCGAGAAGAACGTCTCGTCGGCGCGGGCCTCCTGTTCGTCCCAGCGGACGCCGGAGATGATCCCGTCGATGTCGTGCTCGGTGATGGCGTCGTTGAGCGCGACGGTCTTCAGCAGGTGGTTGCCGACGTAGGTGTCCAGCAGGAACGGGAAGGTGTCCTCCTCGTATTCGAGTTTCTCGCGGACTTCCTCCTGGTTCCGTTCGTCGAGGTCCTCGACGCGGATCTCTTCGCCGGGTTCGTCGGCGAGGCTGCCGACGTCGTCGTTGCGGGCGTAGACCACGTCGATGTCCCACTCCTCGCCCCAGTGTTCGACGAAGTCGTGGATCGCGTCGAAGTGCTGGAAGTGGTCGATGAACACGGCCGTGGGCTTCTCGTAGCCGTACTCCTCGGCGACCTCGTTGATGAAGTACAGGGTCAGCGTCGAGTCCTTCCCGCCGGTCCACATGACCGCGGGGTTCTTGTACTGCTCGAGGGCGGTCTGCGTGACCGTCACCGCCTTCTCGACCTTGTCCTGCAGCGTGGGGTAGTCGTCGGGCTCTTCACCGTCGCCGTCGTCGTAATCGACGTCGAGGTAGTCTGGGAAGACGTCCATATCGTAATTAGATGTAATTACGGGGTGATAAGTCTCTTTTGGGTCGGCTCGACAGTGTGAACCGATCCCAAACGACCTCGCTACCCCGAGCGGACTGCCGCCTCCGACGCCTTTTCTTCGGGGACCCGTCTCGGTTCGAACGACGGAAAGTCACGTCGACCGATCGCGTCCCCCCGGCGGACCGCTGATCGATCGGAGCGCTCGTCGCATGAATGGAGCCCACCACGACGGGTCGGATTCGAGCCGGTCCGCGACCCGCGGGTCCGAAGGACCCGACGAACTGGAGGACCTCGCGTCCGTGAGTCACGGGGCCGTCCTCTCGCTCGGCGGGGTGAGCGCCCAGAAGGTCCTGCTCTTCCTCACGAACCTGGTGCTCACCGCCAGTCTCTCGGTGAGTGCCTACGGCGCGTACGCGCTGGCCTGGCGGATCACCCGCATCCTGGTTCGGTTCGCCCCGTTCGGATCCACCCCGACGCTCGTGCGTTTTCTCCCCGAATACCGGGACGCCCCGGACCGGCAGGACCGGTTCGTCGGCCTGGCCTACGCCACCACGCTCGTCGCGAGCGTCGCCATCGCGCTGGGCGTCGGCGTCTTCGCCGACCGGATCAACGCGGCCACCATTCAGCATTCGGCGTTTCCGACGGTGCTCCGGTTCCTCGGCGTGCTCCTCCCGCTGTACGCGTTCATCCGGCTGATCAGCTTCCAGTTCCGCGCGATCGAACGGATCGAGTACCGCGTCCTGCTGAACCGGTTCGCGTGGCCCGTCGCGCGGCTCGTCGCCGTCTCGATCGCCGTGGCCATGGGCTACGCCGTGGTCGGCGTCGCGGGCGCCATCGTAGCCGCCGGGGGCGGCGTCGTCCTGCTCGGCGTCTGGCTCGCGGCCACCCGCACCAGTCACCGCCCACGGCTCGACGTCTCCCGCGAGGAACTCGTCACGTTCTACGACTACGCGCTGCCGAACACGTTCAAAACGATCGGGCAGCTCCTCCGGAGCCGGGTCGACGTGATCCTCATCGGCTGGTTCCTCACCGCGAGCGCGGCCGGGATCTACAACGTCGCGCTCTTCCTTACCTCCCTGATCACGATCCCGCTCATCGCGTTCAACCAGCTCCTTCCGCCGATCGCCTCCCGGCTGTACGCCGACGGCGAGGTCGAGCGACTGCAGGCCATCTATTCGACCGTCACCCGACTGGTGTTCACGATCACGGTGGCCCTCGCCGTTATCCAGTTCGTGTACCGGGCGGAACTGCTCGCTCTCTTCGGGTCGGAGTACACCCGCGGGTCCCTCGTCCTGGCGGTCTTCGTCGTCGGGCGGGTCGTCGGGAACGGCGTCGGCGCGACCGGCTGGCTCCTCCTGATGACCGACCACCAGTACCTCAGGCTCGTGAACAGCTGGGTGCTGGCCGTCCTCAACGTGGCCGCCAGCTACTACTTCGTGCTGGAGTTCGGCCTGGTCGGCGCCGCGCTCGGGACGGCCGGCTCGATCGCGGTCGTGAACCTCGTCCGGCTCGCCGAACTGTACTACCTCGAAGGCCTCCAGCCCTACGACGCTAAATTCCTGAAACCGTTCGGGGCGGCCCTGGGGATGGGCGCCGTGATGACGGTCCTGCGTCCCTTGCTTTCGGGCGTGGTCCTCCTGGTCGCCGGGACGGTCGCCGGCGGCCTGGTCTTCGGCGGCCTCCTCTATCTTTTCGGCCTCGAACGCCGGGACCGACTCGTGGCGACGGCGCTCTACGAGGAGTACCGGTCGATGATGGGACAGCTCGTCGAGTCCGTTCCCGGATCGAGTTCGGGATCCGGCCCAGCGTGAGAGCCGTCGAAGCGTCGCTCCCGTCGGCTCAGCGCGGTTCGGCCCCGTACACGTCCCTCTCCCCGGCGTTCCCCCAGAACAGCGCGCGGTCGGTCGCCAGCCACTCCCCATCGACGGCGTCCTCGTGGGCGTAGGTCGCCTCGACCCGGCCGACGAAGAGGTCGTGATCGCCGGTCTCGACGGTCTTCTCCAGCGAGCACTCCAGCGCCGCGGCACACTCCTCGATCAGGGGCGTCCCCGTCTCGTCCCCGGCGACGGTGGTCAGCCCCGTCTCGGCGAACTTGTCAACGTCCGCGCCGGACTCGCTCCCGACGTAGTAACTCTCCTCGACGAGGTCGTGGTCCGGGACGTTCACGGCGAAGGCGCCGTCGTCCTCGACCAGTCCGTGCGTGTGACGCCCGGGCGCGACGAGCACGCCGATCAGGGGCGGATCGATCGACAGCGGCGTGCTCCACGAGGCAGTCATGACGTTCGGGTTCTCGCGCCCGGCGGACAGGAGGACGGTGAACCGGGGATACAGGAAGTGAAACGGTTCCTCGACCGACTGGCGTTCCATGTGCGGGGGTTCGACGGCCTCCGGCTTTGGTGCACCGGATTCCGGTCGACCTAACCGGGTCCTCGTCGTGGGGGTTGGGGGTCTTCTCACACCCCTACGCGTTGCGGTCGATCCACTCGCAGAAGGCGTCGAAATCACGTGCTCCCGCGCTCTCGGCGATTTCGCGAAGCGTTCCCGTCCGGAGTTCGTCGTGCAACGGGACGGTTACCTGCCGCCGATCGTCTTCGTTCGTCGGATGTTCGTAGTAGAGCAAGGCGTGATCGCCCGTCGTCCGTCGCCATTCGAACCCGCCGACGTTCACGAGTACTTTGACGACTTCGGCCCCGGAAAACGTCCGACGGCCCATCGCTATTCGAGGACGTCCGGCAGTTCCTCGTCCCCGGTCGTGTTGTCCGCCGGATCGATGCCCAGTTCCTGAAGTTCCTCGTCCGTCGGCGCACGCCCGATCTCGCCGTCGTGGAGTGCGATCGCCTCGTCGAGGTTTTCGAGTGCCTCCTCGCGGGTCGGACCCTGGGTGGTAACGCTCCGCTCGACGTCCTTCGCGATCCACACTTCGTCCTCGCGCCAGAGGCGAATTTCCCCGTCGTGGGGGTCCCCATTTCGGGTGGAACTGGCCATTATCGTATAGTAGGAACGATGAGAAATATAAGAGTTGGGCAGATTCGCCACGAGGATCGTCCTTGCCCCTCGTGGGTCTGGCTCACCCCCCGTCTGTCTGCCGTTACTCCTCGTACGTGTGGAAGGCCACCGCCTGTTCGAGCAGTTCGTCCGGAATCCCGGGAACTTCCTCGCACCGGACGGGGCCGGCCTCCTCCACGAGGTCGGGGTCGCGCGGGAAGTCACGCAGGTCCCAGTGGATGGAGATGCCGGCCTTGGCGCCGTCGCCCATCGCGATCGGCACCTGGTTGTGGCCGGGCGTGAGGTCGCCCACCGCGTACACGCCGTCGACGCTAGTGCGGTTGTGGTCGTCGACCTCGACCGATCCGTCCTCGTCGATCTCACAGCCGAGGCCCTCGGCCAGCCCGTTGTTGTACTCGGCGCCGTACATGGCGAACCCGCCGCGGTACTCCCTGACTGAGCCGTCCTCGAACTCGAGAGCCTCGAGCCAGCCGTCCTCGCCGTTCCGGACGCCGGCCACGTTCGTCTCGATCACGTCGATCGGGTGGTTCCCGATCATGTGGTCCGTCTCGTCGCTCCACCCCGGGTCGTGTCCGCGGGTCAGGATGTCCACCTGGTCGGTGAAGTTGAGCATGATCCCGGCGACGTGGGCGGCGCTCTCCTCGTGCCCCATCACGTAGACGGACTGATCGACGAACATGTGCGCGTCACAGTGCAGGCAGTAGTGAAGCCCCTTGCCGGTCCGGGGCAACGGCGGGTCGGGTCGGAGGTCGCTGAACCCGGTCGCCAGCACGACGCGCTCGGCCAGGTAGTCCGCGTTCGTGCCGGACAGGCGGAACCGGTCGTCGGCCATCCGCGAGGCCGACGTGACGTAGTCGCGGTGGACGTCGCAGCCGTAGTCCTCGAGTTGCTGCGTCCCGGTGTCCAGGAACTCGTTGCCGCTCACGTCCTCGGTCACGCCGACGACGTTGTGGACGTCGCCGATCATGGCGGCCCGCCCGCCGCCCCGGTCGACGAGCGCCGTCGAGTGTCCGAGTCGCGTACTGTACAGGGCCGCGGAGAGGCCCGCCGGACCGCCGCCCACGACGACCACCTCGTATGCGCGTTCGTCTGGAGATTCGTCGGCCATACCCTTTGGTCGCTATCGCACGGTTATATACGCGCCCCTGGCGTGCAAGCCCGTTACAGTCTCGGACCGTCGGCGCAGATCACCCGACCGGAATCGACCACCGGCAAGGGGAAACAAGGCCCGCGATCGCCGGGGTTCTTCACCTGGGCCGTCGTTGCTCTCTCCATGGACGTTCGCGACGCGATCCTCGAACGACGCTCCGTTCGATCGTATACGGATCGACCGCTCCCCCGGGAGACGATCGAGACGGTCCTGGACTCGGTGCGGATGGCGCCCTCCGCGAGCAACCGCCAGGACTGGCGGTTCCTGGTGGCGGACGACGAGGGGACGATCGAGGCGCTCTACGAGGCCGCCGAGCAGCAGGAGTTCGTCCTGGAGGCGAGCGCGGTGATCGCCGGCGTCGCCACCGACCCCGAGACCGAGATGCAGTGTGGGATCCGCGCGGGGGTCGTCGACGTGTCGATCGCGCTCGATCACCTGATGCTTCGGGCCGCCGAGGAGGGGCTGGGTACCTGCTGGCTCGGGGCCTTCGACCAGGACGAGTCACGGGAGATTCTCGGGGTCCCCGAGGACGAAGAGATCGTTGCCCTGATGACGATCGGGTATCCGCAGGCGGACCTTCGGACAGTCGACAAGGATCGAAAGCCGCTGGCCGAGGTCGTTTCGTTCGTCGACCGGGACTGACTGGGTCGGCGGGCGGTCTCGCCTTCCCGTCACTCGAAAGCCGGGACGGCGGCCAGTAGTTCTATGCCGGACCCGAGAGGAGTTTCGCCCACTGGGGTCGAACCTGATGGTACCGGTTCCATTTGCCTCAACGGAGCGCTGGACGTGACGATCGGGATGGTCGACGCTGCGGACCCGGCGTTTCTGGCGTACGTGGTCGCCTTCGGAGCCGCTGCAGTCGCGGCGTTTGCGAGCGTCGGTCGCGCGCGACGGATCGACGACCCCGACACGCGACGGGGATTGACGACACTGCTGGTCGCCAGCGGCGCGTGGGCGGGGACACACGTCGGTTTCATCGCCGCGCCGGCGGAGTGGATCGCCGTCGCGTTCTACGAGGCCGGGCTGATCGTGGGGCTGGCCGCCGTGGGCCCGTGGCTCTATTTCTGCTCGGCCTACACCGGTCGGACACTGCACCGCAACCCGACGTACCGGCGAGTCGCGGTCGCCGTCTTTCTGGTCATCGTGGGGATGAAGGTGACCAACCCGGTCCATCACCTGTATTTCACGACCGAGTTCGTCACGACCCCGTTCCCGCACACGACCGTCCACAACGGGGTCCTCCACTGGCTCGTCATGGGGCTCTCGTATGCGCTCTCTTTCGTCGGCTTCTTCATGCTGTTCGAGCTGTTCTCGGGGGTCAGCTATCGCAGCCGATCCCTGGCAGTTCTCGTCCTGGTTTCGGGCGCGCCCATCGTCCTCGACCTCGCGGGACACGTGCGTCCCGAAATCCTCGACATCACCTACGAACCGCTCGGCGTCGCCGCGTTGGCCGTTGGCGCCCTGTTCGTCTATCTCGAGCGGTTCCGGACGGTCCGGGTGGCCGGCGAACGGGACGTGCCGGTGATCGTCCTCGACGAGGACGACGAGATTCACGAGTACAACGAGAGCGCCCGGGAACTCTTTCCCGAGGCGCTCGTTCCGGACGCGCTCGGTACTCCGCTCGACGCGACCGTTCCCGCGGTCGCGGATCGACTCGATTCGGAAACGCCGATTATTTCGATCGAGGACGGGGACGACACCCGGTATTATCGCGTTTCGACGAGCCCGTTCACGGCCGATCGGTCCCGACTCGGCCGCCTGGTGATCCTGGTCGACGTCACCGAGCGCGAACAGTACCGGCGGGAACTCGAACGCCAGAACGAACGGCTCGAGCAGTTCGCGAACACGGTCTCGCACGACCTCCGGAACCCCCTCACGGTCGCCAAAGGGCAACTCGAGATCGTCCGGGCGGCGGACGACCGCGAGGAGTTAGTCGAGGTTTCGAAGGCGCTCGACCGCATGGAGGACCTCGTCGAGGACCTCCTCGTCATGGCGCGTCAGGGACAACCGATCGACGAAACCGTTCCCTCGTCCCTCGACGCGGTGGCCGACAGTGCGTGGAGCATGGTCGATGCCCGCGAGGCAACCCTCGACGTGGAGGACGACGTCCGGATCCTCGCCGCCCCCGACCGACTGCAGCAGTTGTTCGAGAACCTCTTTCGAAACGCCGTCGAGCACGGGGGCGCGGACGTGAGGGTGTCCGTCGGGGCGCTCGGGGACGGCACCGGCTTCTACGTCGCCGACGACGGTGCCGGGATTCCAGAGGAAGAGCGGGACCACGTCCTCGAGTCGGGGTACACCACGAACGAGGACGGGACCGGTTTCGGCCTGGCAATCGTCGCGGACATCGCCGACGCTCACGGGTGGGACGTGGCCGTCACCGAGAGCGAGGCCGGCGGGGCGCGATTCGAGATCCGGGGCGTCGAAGCGGCCTGACGACCCCGAGCGTGGCCCGGTAACCGCACCGCTGCCAACCGTACGCCGTCCACGGACGCCACCTCGATTAGGAGGGACTTCGAAACGCTACCCGATGGTCGATCCGACTGGCGTGGTCCTCGGTCTCGTCCGCTTCGCGGCCGGCGTACCATCGATACGGTGGGCGTCCGAAATCACGACGTCGGAGGGACGGATCGGCGCAGTAGGGATCCGCCGGCACCGGCCGGGATCGAACCGACGAAACGGCGGGTGGAGATGACGGGGGGATCGTTCGGGGAATTGTCATCGTCGGGGGGCCGTCGTTCTGCTCGCGTTGCTGTTCCAGGACGCTTCGAACCCTGCCAGGCCGAGCTCCGCAATCGGATCCCGGGCTCAAGCCCCCCGTACGCATCGCTCGACCGGCGTCCTGCCGGTGGCCACACCTATTTACGCTCTACGGGTCCAGATGACGTCCGTATGAGCCAACCCACAGTCGGCTTCATCGGTCTCGGCATCATGGGCCTCCCGATGGCGAAGAACCTCCTGGACGCGGGGTACGACGTCGTCGGGCACAACCGCTCGGACGAACCGACCGAGGAACTCGTCGAGTACGGCGGCGAGGACGGGGGATCGCCGGCCGGCGTGGCCGAGGACAGCGACGTCGTCATGCTGTGTCTGCCGGACTCGCCGGCGGTCGAGGAGGTCGTTCTGGGCGACGGCGACGAGTCGGATCCCGTCGTCGACGGCCTGAGCGCGGGCATGACGCTGATCGACCATTCGACCATCTCGCCGACGGTGACCGAACGGATCGCCGGCCGTCTGGACGAGGTGGACGTGTCCATGCTCGACGCCCCCATCTCCGGCGGCGAGATCGGGGCCATCGAGGGCACGCTGTCGATCATGGTCGGCGGCGACGGGGCCGTCCTGGACGAGTATCGGGCCCTCCTCGAAGTGGTGGGCGAGACGATCACGCACTGTGGCCCCAACGGCGCGGGGCAGACCACCAAGGCCGCCAACCAGATCGTGGTTTCCGCGCAGATGGTCGGCGTGAGCGAGGCGCTGGTGTTCGCGGACCGGGCGGGCGCGGACCTCGACGCCGTCGTGGACGCGATCAGCGGCGGCGCGGCGGGGTGCTGGACGCTGGACAACCGCGCGAAGGACATGATCCGCGGCGACTTCGACCCCGGCTTCTTCGCGGAGTACCAGTACAAGGACCTCCGGATCGCCACCGACGCCGGCGAGGCGTTCGGGGCGCCGATGCCCCAGACGGAACTCGCGCACGAACTCTACAAGACGATGGTCCAGAACGGGATGGAACGCGACGACAACTCCGGCGTGATGCAGGTCATCGAGATGCTGGCCGGCGGACCGGCGCGGGTCGGGGAGTGAGGTGTGTCGCCGGCGATTCGGTCAGGGGACGTCCCTCACGGACTCGTCTGCCCCGTAGGAATCACCTTCGTGCCCGTTTCCCGGAGATAGCTCTCGCGTCCGACGAACGCCCCCGACGGCAGAACACGTGCTCGATCCCGGGCCGTCACTCGCTGATGAACTTGTTGTCCCGCCAGTCCACGCCGTTCTTGCCGGAACCGTCGTCCCGCGGTCCTTCGGTCACCTCGATCGAGGCGGGGCGCTCTTCGCCTTCGGTGACGAAGGTGGCGTCGAGTTCGCCGTCCATCGCGGTGATGGCGGTGAGGGTCCCCTTCTCCGCTTCGAGGGCGAGGTCCCGGAGCACCTGGAACATCTGGTACTGCAGTTTCGAGTTCTGTAGGACGGTTTCGCGGTCGCCCTTGAACGCGGCGAACTCGACCAGTTCCGACTCCGGGGGCTCTTCCTCCTCCTCGGAACCCCAGGCGGGGCCACCCGTCGGCTGGCGATCGGGCGGTTCCTCCTCGTACACTCGATTCTCGGTGATGCTTGCCTTCAATTGGGCCGTCGGGGTGTACTTGCTGATGGACTCGTCCGCGGCCACGGCCCTGAGGATAAGGGTATTGTTTCGACGAGTGATCTCGACGTCAGCAATTCCCTCGGGGAGGTCCGCGTCGTCGAAGAACTCGTGTACTGTTTCGAGGGGCAGTTCCAGCGTCGAGTGAAGCCGGTATACATGGCCGGACCTGTCATTTGACATGCGTAATAGTGGGGGTCTCGTGAGCAACCGTTCCCGAATGGTGTCCTCTAGAGACGATACCTCTACAATAGTATAGGCGGGGAGAGTTTAAATGGCCTGTTGTTTGTATCTATCTTGCCGGACGAGGAATATTGCCGTCGTCCGTCCGCCGGCAGGCGGTCGGGTTCCGGGGATATCGCCCGCAGCGATGCCGAACCACTCCGATACGCCTAAACTGTCGGCCACGCAATCGCGGTGCATGGAGTATCACGAGGCAGCGAACTTTCTGTTCGATCTCAAGCGGTTCCGTTCGAAGCCGGGAACGGAGTCGACCGCGGATCTCCTCTCGTATCTGGGCGATCCCCACGAGGGGTTCGACGCCATCCAGATCGCGGGCTCGAACGGGAAGGGTAGCACGGCCCGGATGCTCGAGCGCACGCTCAGGGAGACCGAGCTGACGGTCGGGTTCTACACGCAACCACACCTCGACGACGTCCGCGAACGGATCCGGACGGACGGCCGGAAGATCCCGCGTTCAGCCGTCGCGACGTTCCTGGAGGAGGTTCGGGGCTACGTCAACGAACGCGCGGCCACCGGCGACGCGCCGACGTTCTTCGAGGTGATGACGGCCCTGGCGCTCTGGGAGTTCGACCGGCAGGACGCCGACGTCGCGGTGCTGGAGGTCGGCATCGGCGGGCGGTTCGACGCGACGAGCGTCGTCGACCCGGTCGCGAGCGCCGTGACCAGCGTCTCGCTGGAGCACACCGACCTGATCGGCGACTCGATCGAGGAGATCGCTCACGACAAGGCCCACGTCGCCCCGGACGACCGCCCGCTCGTGACGGGGGTGACCGGCGAGGGGCTGGAGGCCATCAAGGCGGTCGCGGGCGACGTAATGACGGTCGCTGACGGCGAGGACGCGGACGTCCAAGCGGTGTACGGCGGCCGGACGAACCACACGGAGGCGACGGTGCGGCTGTCGGGTTCCGACTGGACCGTCGAGGGACGCATCCCCTCGATCGGCGAGTACCAGGCGATCAACGCGGGAATCGCGGCGACGCTCGCCCGGCAGGTCGCAGCCGTCGACGAGGACGCCATCGCGCGCGGGCTCCGCAAGGCCTACTGGCCGGGGCGCATGGAGGTCATGGGCACCGACCCGCTGGTGATCCTCGACGGCGCCCACAACCCCGGCGCGGCGGCGGCGCTGGCCCGGACGCTCGAGGAGTTCGAGTACGACGACCTGCACCTGGCCGTCGGCATCATGCACGACAAGGACCACGCCCGGATGGCCGAGGCGCTCCCCCACGCCACCACGGTGGTCGCCTGCGAACCGGCGATCGAACGCTCGGAGGACCGGGACGTGATCGCCCAGGTGTTCGAGAACGCCGGCGCCGACGCGGTGTCCTCGACGGCGGCGGTTCCCGAGGCCGTCGACGAGGCCATCGCCGCGGCGGATCCCGACGACCTCGTCCTCGTCACTGGATCCCTCTATGCTATTTCCGAGGCCCGGCGGCGGTGGTCGCGCACCGACGTCCCGAAGCGGATCCCCGATCGGGAGACGGCCCGTGCGGCGATGGCGGACTCGAACGTCGACGAGGACGGGATCGGCCGGAGCACCGACGAGGCCGTCCACCGGGTGGTGAAGACCCGCGTGCAACCCCGGCAGGCGAACTTCCTCAAGCAGGAACTGCTCTGGCTGGGCGGCGAGTGCGCCATCTCGGACATCCGCCACGCCGAGGAACCCCTGGACGTCGTCATGATGGGGACGCTGTCGCAGTTCGAGCGCCTCGCGGACGTCCTCGAGGAGGGCCACTGCGAGTGCGGGCTGACGCCCGTCGCCGAGGAGATCCGCGAGACGGTCGGCCTCTCGTCGGTGGACCGCGGTCGCGACTATCCGTGGGAGGACGGCACCGCCGTGATGGGCATCCTGAACGTCACCCCGGACAGTTTCCACGACGGGGGCGAGTACGACGCCGTCGAGGACGCGGTTGAGCGGGCGAGAACGATGATCGAGAACGGGGCCGACGTCGTCGACGTGGGGGGCGAGTCGACCCGTCCGGGTGCCGAACCGGTGCCAGTCGAGGAGGAGACGTCGCGCGTCGTGCCGGTGATCGAACGCCTCGCCGACGCCGACGCCATGATCTCCGTCGACACTCGAAAGGCGGCGGTCGCCCGCACGGCCCTGGAGGCCGGTGCGGACATTCTCAACGACGTCTCCGGGTTGGCTGACCCCGAGATGCGCTTTCTCGCGGCCGAACACGACGTGCCGATCGTCGTGATGCACAGCATCGACACGCCGGTCGACCCGGAGAACGAGATCGAGTACGACGACGTCGTCGAGGACGTCGTCGACGAACTCACCGAGCGCGTCCTGCTGGCCGAGAAGGCCGGCGTCGATCGCGAGCAGATCATCGTCGATCCGGGACTCGGGTTCGGGAAGACGGCCGCCGAGAGCTTCGAACTCCTGGGTCGCCTCGACGAGTTCCACGCGCTGGGCTGCCCGGTGCTCGTCGGCCACTCCCACAAGTCGATGTTCGAGCACGTCGGCGCGGCGCGCGGCGAGCGCCTCGAACCGACGGTCGCGGCGTCCGCGATCGCGGCCGACAAGGGTGCCGACGTGGTCCGCGTCCACGACGTCGAGGAGAACGCGAAAGGGGTTCGGGTCGCCGAGGCCGCCCGACAGCCCGATCGGTAGCGGTCGGCGGGCAGGAGGGCGTCCCGGTCAGACGATACCCGTCGCTTCCTGGAGGGACATGTAGCGGTCGAGGTACTTTTCCAGGACCTGGCCGTCGTCGTAGACGGCGAAGTCCTCGTCGACGGTCCGGTGCTCGAGGTCGCCGGCCGCCTGGATGGCGTCGGCCAGTTCTTCCGGATCCGTGATGCGGAACCCGCGGGTGCGGCCCTCGACGAGTTCGTGGGCGCTGGAGTTGGCCTGGTACTCGACCATCCCGACGCACCCGGACGCGAGCGCCCAGAGGAGTTCGGTGGGGAACACGCAACGGGTCGCCGTCTGGGCGAAGACGTGCGCGCCCTTGTACAGTTCGACCCGGCGTTCGCGGTCGCACCCGCCGACGAAGTCGATCCGGTCGGCGATCCTGAGGTCGCGGGCCTGGGACTCGTAGGCCTCGCGTTCGGGGCCGTCGCCGATGACGGTCGCCGACCAGTCGCGCCGGCGGAGTTCCGCGAGGCCGAGCAGGAGGCTCTCGAGGTTCGCTCCGCCGTCGAGACGGCGGGCGTAGACGATCTGGCCGGCGTCCTCGGCCGAGGACGC
>JBLGCL010000018.1:0-23746 GCA_047617305.1 Natronomonas sp. | reverse complement strand
CCCTCGGCGACGTCCGTGCCGAACACCTGCGTCGTCCCGGCGTCGGGGATGACGATCCCCAGCGCACACTTGATCAGCGTCGTCTTGCCGGCCCCGTTCGGCCCGAGCAGGCCGACGACGGAGCCCCGCTCGACGGTCAGGCTCACGTCGTCGACCGCGAGGACCGCGCCGTCGCCGCTCCCGAACCGCTTGGAGACGCCGTCGATCTCGAGGGCGGGGTCCTCCGGGCCGTCGGCGTCGCCGCCGGCGTGGGCCTCGGTCACGTTCGTCTCGGTCCGCCCGCGATCGACTCCGGCACTCCGTGCCATTACCGGTCGTACGGTCCGGACGCGGATATATCCGCGTTCCCCGGGTTCGGCGGGACGCCCCGGACGGTCACGGGGCCGGTCGCTGGATGGGGGGGCACTCGTGATACGCCGGATGGGCGCCCGTCCATTTGACGGGCCACCCGCGGCGCGTCCACCGGGGATTTGAATAACTAGACTCGACTCGACGGGTGCTCACGATAGTTAGCGCCGATTTACACGCCCTCATAGTGTGATAGAACGACCACGGACGATGTTTCAAACACGATGCGGCACACCGACGCAGTCCGAGCGTAGAACGGTCCCGGCCGTCTCCGGGTTCCCGGGGGTCGCCCTCCGCCCGGTCGACGGTCCGGAACTGACGGCGGTCCGGATAGGGGGTAGCAGACGATGATACGCGACGGACTCAAACGCGTGATCGACGGCGTCACGGCGCACAACCGCATCACCATTCTCGTGATGCTCGTTCTGACCGGCGTCGTCGTCGCCGGGGTCCCCATGCTGGACACCGAGAGCCAGGCCGGGGCGGACGCCGATTCGTTCGACGATTTAGATCGGGTTGAGACGTCCGAGTACATCGCGGACAACTACGGCGAACGGGAGAACGCCAACACGACGGTAGCGACCGTGTACGTCCGCAACGAGAGCGGAAACGCCCTCTCGAAGGCGTCCCTCTTAGAGGGGCTCCGGTACCAGGAGGCCGTCAGCGACAACGCGTCCCTGCAGACCGCGCTCGACGGTGAGGGGATGGTCGGCATCTCGAACCTGGTCGCGACGCGGGCCGCGGGGGTCGACGATCCGAGCCTCGAGGCACAGATCGAGGCGCTCGAATCCGCGAGCGCCGCCGAGGTCGAGAGCCTCGTCGCGGAGACGGTCGCGAACGATCCGCGCGCGCTGCGGTTCCTGCCGTCGGATCACGACCCCGCATCGACGACGGTGGAGGACAGGCGGCTCGTGTTCGCGCTCGACACCGAGGTGTCCGACGACGCGTTGTCGGGGGCGTCCGAGACGCTGTACGAAACCGCGAACGACCGGTCCGAGGCCGGCTTTTTCACCCTCGGCTCCGAGGCGAGGGCGGAGTACAACGCACACTTCACGACTCAGATGACGGAGCTGGTCCTTCCGATCGCGCTCCTTCTCATTCTGTTCGTGCTCGTGTTCGCGTACCGTGACCTCGTCGACGTCGTGGTCGGGATGACCGGGGTCGCGCTGTCGGTTCTCTGGATGTTCGGCATCATGGGCTGGCTCGGCGTCTCCGCCGGCACGATCAGCATCATCCCGGTCGTTTTGATCACCGGGTTGAGCGTCGACTTCGGCTTCCACGTGTTCAACCGCTACCGCGAGGAGCGCGGCGAGGACGAGGGTATCCGCACGCCGATGAACCGCGGCGTCCGCTACGTCGCAACCGCGCTGGTCCTGGTCACGGTGACTGCCGCGATCGGCTTTCTGGCGAACCTGGCGAACCCCCTGCCGGTCATCCGCAACCTCGGCGTCAGCATCACGCTCGGCGTGGTGTCGGCGCTCGTGTTGTTCACCACGGTCGTGCCGGCGCTGAAGATCAGCATCGACGGCCTCCTAGAGCGGTTCGGTCTCGACCGCTCGAAGGGCGCCCTGGGTCGGGGCCGGTTCCTCGCGCCGACCCTCAAAGGGAGCGTGCGGATCGCACGCCGGGCCGCACCCTTCGTGGTCGTGCTGGCGGTCGCCGGAGGTGCCGCGGGCGGCGTCCTGTGGGCCGATCTCGATCAGGAACAGTTCAGCGGCAGCGACGCCGAGATCGACGAGTGGAAACAGGAGCTTCCGGGACCGCTGGGCTGGGACACCCACCAGTACCAGGACCGGGCCAACCACGTCGACGAGACGTACAAGCCTGCCGGGGCGGCCGATTCGACGCAATCACGAATCCTCATCGAGAACAACGTCACCGACGACGGTGCCCTCCAGGACGTTCACAACGGCACCACGGAACTGAGAGAGGCGGGCATCGTGCTCGAGGCCTCCGGCAGTCCGCCCGTCGTCTCGCCGGTGACGGCGATGCAGGCGACCGCCGAGGAGAACGAGACGTTCGCGACGGCCTTCGACAACGCCGACACCGACGGCGACGGCGTGCCGGAGGAGAACCTCCCGGCGCTGTACGACGCGTTCTACGACGCTGATAGCGAGGCGGCGGGTCAGGTCATCGAGCGCACCGACGGCGAGTACCGCTCCCTGCTGGTGACGGTGACGCTGGACAGCGACGACTACTCCGACAGGGCGGCGTACGTGGACACCCTGGAGGGCGGCGCGACCACGATGGCCGACGGCGGTGAGCACGCTACCACCGTCGCGGGGTCGTTCGCCATCGGCCAGTCGGTCCTCAATGCGCTCCAGTCGGGCATCCTGCTGACGATGCTCATCGCCCTGTCGGCGGCGGTGGTGGCGATGGCCATCATCTTCAGGCTGATGCACGGCACCGCCACGCTCGGCGTCGTCGTCGCCGTCCCGATCACTCTCGTGGTCGGACTCGTCGTCGGCGGGATGTACCTGCTGGAGATCCCGCTGAACCTGCTCACCGCGCTCCTGATGAGCCTGGTGATCGGGCTCGGCATCGACTACAACATCCACCTGGGTGACCGGTTCGCCGACGAACGCCGCGAGGGCGCCGACACCTACGAGGCTCTCGAGAGGGCCGTCACGGGAACCGGCGGCGCCCTGCTGGGGAGCACCCTCACCTCGATCTGTGCGTTCGCGACGCTGCTGCTCGTCCCCAACGGGGGGATGCAGAGCTTCGGGGCGATCGTCGTGGTCGCGCTGAGCACGGCCTTCGTCGTGAGCGTGCTCGTGCTGCCCAGCATCCTCGCGCTGTGGAGCCGGTTCGCCGACGTCAGGTGGACCAGCCCCGGAAGCCGCGAGGAGGCGACGGTGGCTGCCGAGGACGCCCTCACGCAGGACTGAGTTCCCGAGGCCACCCGGGTGTGTGTTCCCGGGATCACCTGGACCGGGTTCCCGGGATCGCCCGAGATTACGGCCGCAGATTTTTTTATCGACGCCGTGTTCGGACCCGATCGTAGCGCGAACGCGATCGCATCCCGAACTATCATACGCCGCCGACCGGTGTGTGTCGTATGACGACCGACGCCACACGGCGGGTGATCGTCGACACCGACACCGCGGGCGACGACACACAGGCGCTGTTGCTGGCCGCGACCTCCGATCGCATCGACCTCGATGCCGTGACCGTCTGCGCCGGCAACGTGGCGTTCGACCGGGAGGTCGAAAACGCGAAGTACACCCTGGATCTCGTGGACTGTGCCGAGGCGGTGACGGTGTATGAGGGCGCTCGATCCCCGCTCCAGAAGGACCACGAGTTCGCCGAGAACGTCCACGGCGAGGGCGGGATGGGCGGGAACCTCCACCCGGACACCGGAATCCCGTCGGGAGAGCAACACGCCGTCGACTACATCGTCGAAACCGCCCGCGACAATCCGGGCGAGATCACGCTCGCCTGTATCGCGCCGCTGACGAACGTCGCACTCGCGCTACGGAAAGAGCCGAATCTCGGCGCGTTGCTGGATGAGATATGGGTGATGGGCGGCAACGTGAACTGCCTCGGGAACGTCACGCCCGCCGCCGAGTACAACTTCTGGGTCGACCCCGACGCGGCATCGATCGTGATCGGGGAACTCGACGTGACGCTGTTCGACTGGGGACTCACCGTCAGGGATGGCCGGTTCGACGCCGACACGCTAGCGCGGATCGAGGAACGTTCGACGCCCCTCGTGGAGTTCTTCCTCACTCTCGCCCCACGGCGTCCTCGGCCACCGACTCGCCGAGAAGGCGGTGGCCGCGTACCGGACCGAGGTGACCGACGCCATCGACCTCGGCGCCGACATCGAGGTGACGGAGATCTCGGTCCACCAGGGAAGCGAGTTAGATGGGGTCCGCATCCGCGACTCGAACGTCAGGGAGCGAACGGGGGCGAACGTCATCGGCGCCTGGATCGACGGCGAGTTGCAGCTCCCGCCCGACCCGGACGCCGTCATCAGCCAGAACACGGTCCTCCTGGTGACCGGGGGCCACGGGGCGCTGGCGGAGTTGAGCGAGTTCACCCGGCCCGCACACACGTTCCGCAAACACGACCGAATCGTCGTCGCGGGCCTGGGGGAGGTGGGACGGGCAGCCGTGGCGGTCCTTGAGGAGGCGGGGATCGACGTCGTGACTATCGACGTGGAGGATCGACCGGACGTCGACGTCGTGGGCGACGCGGGAACCAGGGAGACCCTCGAACGGGCGGAACTCGGAGACGCCGACGCCATGATCGTCGGGGTCCCCGACGACTCGACGACGCTGCTCGCGACGGTGCTGGCGCGGTCGATGCACCCGGACCTCGAGATCCTGGTCCGGGTCCACGAGACCGACGCGACGAGGAAGGCCCTGAGCGGCGGCGCCGACTACGTGTTGTCGGTCCCTCGCGTGAGCGCCAGGATGGTCGCCAGGGAACTGCGGGGCGAGGACGTCCTCGCCCCGGCCAGCCAGATACGCCTCCTCCGGATTCCCGCGCGACCCTTCGCCGGTGATACGCTCGCGGAGGCGGAGATCTACGAGAAGACCGGGTGCCGCGTCATCGCGATCGAGGACGAATCCGGGGTCCGTGACACCGTCGATCCCCACCGTCGGCTCTCCGGCGACGAGCGCCTCACGATCGTCGGGACCGACGAGGCCGTTCGGGCGCTCCGGAAGCGATTCGACGTGTCACCGACCGAAACGTCGTCGTGATTCGCCGGAGACCGGGCGACCGGATGGAGCGTCACCACACCGCCGAGAGTTTTGGCAAGCCTAAAGTAACGCCGGTCGATACGTCGGAGCAATGAGCATCGGGAGCGAACGGGACGGGAACGTCCGGGAAGCGGAGGGGTACACCTTCGACGACGTGAGCGTCGTCATGGGGACCTACGACGAGGAACGAGCGGTCGCCCGGGTGCTCGACGACGTCGAGCGCGTCACGGGCGGGAGGGCCTCGGTGATCTGCGTCGATAGCTCGTCCGACCGGACCCCCGAAATCGCTCGCGAGCTCGGCGCCAGGGTGATCCGTCAGGAACCGCAGGGCTACGGCGTCGCCGTCAGTCGGGCCCTGGAGGCGGCCGACCGCCCGGTGATCGTCACCACGGACTGCGACGACACCTACCCGATGGCGGCGCTCCCCCGGTTCCTCGACGCGATCAATTCCGGCTACGACGTGGTGAGCGGCGACCGCCTGACCCGCGGGGCCGAGGCGATGCCCAGGTTCAACCGCCTGGGCAACCGCGCGTTCGCCCTCGTGGCGAGCCTCCTCGTCGGCGAGCGCGTCCGGGACACGACGACCGGGATGCGGGCCTACCGTCGCGAGGTGATCGAGGACATCGAGTGGACCGAAAACACGGGGCTCTCGGCGGAACTCCTCCTGCGCCCACTCCTGCGCGGATATCGCGTGACGGAACTCCCGATCGACTACCGCGAGCGCTCGGGGGAGACGACCCTCGATCCGCTCGCCGGCGGCGTGGCCATCGGGACGTCGATCCTCACGGTTCCCGTCGAGGAACGCGTCTTCCGGTGATCGACGGTCCGCGTATCCCTCGGTCGCCACCGCCGAGACGTTCGTACGGAACCGGACGCCGTCGGGGTAGAACTCCGGCCGCCCCGGGAGGTAGGTTCCCTCGCGGCCACAGTCCCGAACGAGCGTACAGACGGTCCGATGCGGCGGCCAGAGGACGGCGACGCGGTCGTCGGTCGTGCGAACGGACGCCTCCTGCCGATAGGTGAGCGTCGGCCCCCGATCTGCGTGAATCGTGATCGAGACGGCCAGCGTCCCGTCCCCGTCTATCGGAACCCTTTCCGGGCCGCTCGCGCGCTCGATTCCGCTCGACGCGTTCCCGAGTCGGACGCCGTCGGGGGTCAGCGTCCACCGCAGTGCAAGGCTGGAGCCGTCGGTGGCGACGTCGTCGATCCGGTATCGTGCCGTCGTCCCCCCGTACGATACCCGAACGACGACCGCGATGGCGTCCGCCGGAACCCCGACGGTCGTCGTGGCCTCGAGTCGCGACGATCGGCGCACGTCCAGGGGCTGGAGTGCGGGCGTGATGCGCGTCTCCGGTTCGCCAAGCCACTCGCCGCGGTAGGTGTACCGGTAGTAGGTCCGGTTCGGGTAGGCGCCGACGACGTCCAGGTTCCCGCCGCCGCGATCGAGCGCGTAGACGACCGGCCCGTCCAGGCCGGGGTCGTTCCGGAACCGCTGGAACGGGTGGGCCAGCCAGTCGCCGTAGGTCGTCGGCGCGAACACGACGGCGTTCTCGAGTCGCCGGTCCTCGAACGGTTGGTAGGCCCGGTCGTAGGCCTCGGTATGCGCGAGGTTCCGCTCGACCGGCGGACCGAGGACCGACGCCTCGGCCGCGAGCGCGACGGGCGCTACGAGTAGCAACAGGGCGAGCAGCACCGCGCGAGTCTGCTGTGGGGAAAGGGTTTCCACCGCCGTTATTCGGTCGCGCACCTTGCGCCCCACCACCAGCGTCCCGGCCGCCCCGAACGCCGACAGCGGGAGCAGGAGGTCGAAGTGGTAGAACGGGCCGAGGAAGGCGATCAGCCCGTCGGTCGGATCCGCCGGGTCGCCGAGCACGTTTGCGGTGCCCCAGAAGTAGACGTTCCCGAGCGTGACCGAGGCCAGGAGCCCGAGCAGGAGGATCCTGAGGGTCCGGTGCTCCAGGCCGTTCGGCGACGGGCGCCAGTCGACTTTCCGGAGTCCGCGGACCGTCGCGGCGATTCCCACGAGCGGGGCGAGGGACCCGAGGGTGCCGGCGGCGGTCCAGCGGGTCAGGAGGATCCGGAGGAGACGCACGGTCCTTCGGACCGCCAGGGCTGGGGTGTACAGCAGTTCGTGACCCAGGATCCGCCGACGGCCGAACCCCAGCCCGTCGAGGGGCGCGAAGGCCTCGTAGGGGAACAGGAGCGGGTCGCCCGTGACCGACCAGTTGTAGAGAAGCGCGAGGATCACCCCGGCGAGGCCGACCAGGGCGGTGATCCCCTGCCGGACGGCGACCGACGGAAGGGCCTTGCGATCCGTCCGGGCCGCGAGGACGGTCCACCCGGCGTGCACGACGAAGGGAGTCGCGAACAGGACGGCGGTGAAGGGGCGAGCGAAGAAGGCAAGGCCGATCGCCAGGCCCGCCAGGGCCGCCCACCCGCGGGACGACCGCCGTGCAGCCCGGACGTACGCGAACGCGAAGCCGAGGTTCAGCAGGGTCGTCGGAGCGTAGGGGAGGAAGGTCGCGGAGGTGAGAAGGAACAGCGGGGACGCGAGGAGGAACGCGACCGCGAGGATGGCCGTCCGGCGATCGAAGGCGGCCCCGGCAAGCCCGTACACGAGCGCCGCGTTCCCGGCCGCGACGAGGCCGAGCGAGAGGCGCGGGACGCCGAGGGCCGTTCCGATCGCGAACAGTCCGCCCGGAACCGGCGCGTACTTGGGATAGAGCCGACCCCCGTCGCGGACGAAGAACCAGGGGCGGACGGCGTCCGCGAGCGGCCCGGCGTGATACTGAAACTGCCCGTCCAGCAGGAGCGCGGCTTGCTGGAGGTAGACCGCCTCGTCGTGGTTGGGCGACAGGTGCGGAAAGAGCAGGGCCCCGACGAGGGTGACGATGGCGCCGGCGAGGGCTGCCAGGGCCAGCGGCGACCCGAACCGGCGAAACGGGGACCGCTCCCGATCGATCATTCCTCGGCGGGCTTGGGGAACCACGCCAGTTCGTGGTCGGCGGTGACCTCGACGTCGACCGGCGCGCCGACCGGGAGTTGTTCGGTGTGGTTGTGCATGCACTCGACGACGTCGCCTGACTGGAGTTCCACGCGGTAGAGGACGGTCGGCCCGAGGTACTGGCGGTAGATCACCTCGCCGTCGGGGTCGCTCCTGGTCGCGCGGCCGTCACCCCGATCGACCGGTCGCGCAGCCACGTCGTCGGGGCGCACGAGGACGTCGATCCGGGTGGCTTCGTACTCGGTCGTCAGGCCGTTGATCAGGTCGACGGCTACCTCCCCGACGGCCGTGTGGACGACGTCGTCGGAGACGTATCCCGACAGGAAGCTCGCGTGGCCCAGAAAGCCCGCGACGAACCGCGACTCGGGTTCCTGGAACACGCGCTCGGGGGGGCCGACCTGCTCGATCGCCCCCTCGTGCATCACGGCCACGCGGTCGCTGAGCGAGAGCGCCTCCTCCTGGTCGTGGGTCACCGAGATCGCCGTCACGCCCGCGTCCTTCAGGATCCGCCGGACCTCCTCGCGCATCTCGACCCGGAGGTCCACGTCGAGGTTGGAAAACGGCTCGTCGAGGAGCAGGATTGACGGCTTCGGCGCGAGCGACCGGGCGAGCGCGACCCGCTGTTGCTGGCCGCCGGAGAGTTCGTCCGGGTAGGCGCCGCGCTGGGCTTCGAGTCCCACGAGGTCGAACAACTCGTCCACCCGAGCCTTCCGCTCGGCCGCCGGCCAGTCCTCCAGGCCGAACGCGACGTTCTCCTCGGCCGTCAGGTGCGGGAAGAGCGCGAACTCCTGGAAGACGACGCCCACGTCGCGGGTTTCGGGGGCCGTATAGCGGCCCTGCCCGGCCACGGACTCCCCGTCGAGGCGGACCTCGCCGTCGTCCGGGCGTTCGAGGCCGGCGACCAGCCGGAGGGTCGTCGTCTTGCCACAGCCCGACGGGCCGAGCAGCGTCAGGATCTCCCCCTCGCGCACCGACAGCGAGAGGTCCTCGACGGCGGACTCGCTCCCGAACCGTTTGGACACGCGGTCCAGTTCGAGGATCGTCTCGTCGGGGGCTGGCGACGCCGCGTGCCGGGCGGTCGTGGCGCGCGAACCGGCCGCGTCGACGTCGCTATCCGACATCGTACCCCTCCCCGCGCAGGACGACGACGATCGACGCCGCCGAGATGGCCAGCAACAGCAGCGCCGGCACCGCGGCGGCGCCGTAGGCGTAGTTCTCCTGGGCGCGCCAGAGGAACGTGACCAGGGTCTCGAAGCCGGTCGGCCGGAGCAGCAGCGTCGCCGGGAGTTCCTTCATCGTCGTGAGGAACACCAGCGCGGCCCCGCCGAGGAGGCCGGGGGCGACCAGCGGCAGCGTGACCCGGCGGAACGCACCGATCGAGGTGCGGCCGAGGGTCCGGGCGGCCTCCGGAAGGCGGGGGTTCACCGACAGGAACGACGCCCGCGTCGAACCGACGGCCTGCGGGAGGAACCGGACGACGTAGGCGAACACCAGGATCGGCAGCGTCTGGTACAGCGCCGGAACCGTCCGGGTCGTCAGGAAGATCAGCGCCAGCCCGAGGACCACGCCCGGAACGGCGTAGCCGACGTAGCTGACCCGCTCGAAGAGGTTCGCGAGCCGCGACTCCCGGCGCGCGGCGAGGTAGGCGATCGGCAACCCCGCCGCTGTCGCGAGGGCGGCCGCGGCGAGCGCGACGCTCACCGAATTGAGCGCGTACGTCGGATGGAAGGCGACGCCGGTGAGGCCGCTCCCGCCGTCCACGAGCCACCACAGGAGGACGCCGACCGGGACGACAAGCGCGAGGGCGACCACCGCCGCCGGGAACAGGGCGGCGACCCACCGCCATCGGCCCAGCCGGACGACGTCGCCGCGGTGGCTCCCGCCCTGGGTGCCGGCGAGGCGTTCCTCGCCACGGGTCCGGGACTCGACCGCCAGGACGAGGACCGTGACGCCGAGCAGCTGCAGCGAGAGGAGCGACGCGAGGTCGAGCGAGTACGTGCTCGCGCTGTAGATGACGGTCGCGAACACCGGGAACCGCATGAACTCCGGCGTTCCGAGGTCCGAGAGGACGTACAGCGCCGAGAGGAGTCCGCCCGCGGCGACCGCGGGGCGGAGGTGGGGAACGACGACTCGCCGGAACGCCCCCATCCGATCGTGCCGAAGCGTTCGGGCGGCGTCGATCAGCCGCGTGTCCAGGGTCTTCAGTGCGGCCCTGGCGGTGACGAACACGTACGGGTAGGTGTACAGCGTGAGCACGAGGACTGTCCCCCGGAGGCCGTAGATGGAGGGGAGGGACTCGACGCCCAGGGGCGCCAGGAGGTCCTGGAGCCGCCCCCGCGGCCCGAACGCCGAGACGAACGCGAACGCGCCGACGTAGCTCGGGATCACCAGCGGGAGGGCCACCAGGATCGTCCACGCCCGACGGTACGGCAGGTCCGTCCGGACCGTGAGCCAGGCCAGCGGCACCCCGACGAGGACGCAGGCTGCCGTCGTCGCGACGAGGAGGACGGCGCTGTTGAGGAACACCCGGACGGTCGTCGACCGGGTGAGCAGTTCGACCGCCGAGGACGGGGACACCGACAGGGCACCCAGCACGAGCCATCCCAGCGGCGAGAGGACGGCCGCGGCGACCGCCGCGCTCGCGAGGTACAGTCCGATCCTCGCGGGGCGGGCGTCGTCGCGAACCCGGTCGCCGAGTCCGATCGTCCGCATGACTCAGACCGTGATGCCGACGTCGCGCATCAGTTCCAGGGTCGGTTCGAGATCCGAGAGCTTCGTCAGGTCGAGGTCCGCTGGCGGCTGGAGTTCGTCGACCGCGGGGAGGTCGCCGACGGGCGCCACCTCGGGGACCAGCGGGTACTCGAAGGTCTGTACCGCGAAGTACTCCTGGGCCTCCGCCGCGAGGAGGTGCCGGACGAAGTTCTCGGCGAGGGAGCGGTCCTCGACCGTGTCGACGACGGCCGCCCCGGCGACGTTGAAGATCGCCCCGGCGTCGTTCCGCGTGAACGCGGTCGCGATCGGGGCGTCGGGATCGTTGGCGAGGACGCGCTGGACGTAGTAGTGGTTCGTGAACCCCAGCGAGATCTCGCCGTTCGCGACCGCCTGAGCGACCAGTTGTTCGTTCCCGTAGCGGTTCACCCCGGCGTCGAGCATCCCCTCCAGCCACTCCCTGGTGGCCTCGGGGCCACGGAGCACCCGCATCGCCGTGACGAACGCCTGGAAGGACCCGTATCCGGGCGCCCACCCCATCTCGTTCTCGAACGCCTCCCGCTGCGGGAACGCCTCGATGTCGTTCGGAACGTCCGAGGCGTCGAACGCTTCGGTGTTGTACGGGACCGTCCGGGCCCGCCCGGAAACCCCCGTCCACCCGCCGTCGTCGGCGTGGTAGGCGTCGGGAACCATGTCGAGGACGGCGACCGGGAGTTCAAGGGTTCGACCTTCCTTCGCGAGTTGGCCGAGTGCGCCGGCGTTCACCGAATAGAAAACGTCGGCCTCGCTCGCGTCCCCTGCAGTCAGGATCTTGTTCGCGAGGTTCTGGGAGGACTCGTACCGCGGGACGATCGAGAAGTCGTCGTACTGCGCCTCGATGTACGAGAGCAGGTCGCCGACCAGCCACTCGTGACGCCCGGAGTAGACGCTGAGTTCCCCCGACAGGTTCGGTAACTCCGCCATCGGCGTCCCGCCACGACTCTCGGGCGGCAACCGCATCGATCCGAACAGTTCGACGCCCTCCCGGGCGTCGGACTCGTCGTCGCCGAGATACTGCCCCAGACAGCCGGCCGTCGCTCCGAGTCCGGCGGTGCCGACGCCCGCGAGGAATCGGCGTCGGGCGAGGGACGGGGGCCGAACGTCGTCGCGGTGAGCGCCATCGCGGTCGGTCATACAATGATTTAGGCCAGCCTAAACGGTAAATACCTACCGGTTACTCCCCGCGGTCGACGGCCGTAACCGTCGATCCCCGAGTTCCTCGAGGCAGTCGAGCCAGTCGCGCATGTACTCGCCGACGTGGGCGAGGAACTCGCCGTTCTCGAGGTCGGACCAGTCGCCGGCGACCAGGGCGTCGGCCAGAACCTCGTAGATGACGGCGAACCCGGCCGCGTCGTCCTCGGGGAGGGGGGTCTCCCCCGAACCGGCCCCGTCCGCCCGGAGGCCGGGGGCGAGCCCGCCCGTGGAGGACGATCCCGCCTCGTCCGTCCCGGGGACCGTCCTTCCCGCCAGGTCCGCCGTCGCCTCGTCGACGATCCGCCAGAGGCGTTCGTTGAGTTCCAGCCCCGGAGCCTCGTTCGTCAGGTCGTCGAACGTCGAGCGCGGGGCCTTGTCGTGCCGACACAGCGGCCTTCCGTTGTGGACGTGCTTGCCGAGCAGGTCGGCCGCGCGCTTGAGGAAGACGCCGCTCCAGATGTCGTCGAACCGACCGACGTCCCACGGATTGTCGTCCATCGGGAGCTGGTAGAACGCCGGGATCGCCTCGCGCCGGAACGCGAGGTTCATCGAGGAGATCGTGAGGTACTGGCCCCGCGCCGCGACGAAGTCCTCGCCGTAGTCCTCTCGGGTCGTTCGCGTGGTCGCCTGGCCCTCCAGGTCGCCGTCCATCAGGATGCGGACGGCGTCGAGGTCCGGGACGTTCGTCCAGAGCCCCTGCGAGGCGACGACGTCGTCGATCCGGACCCGGTCGGTTTCTACCGTCTCGTCCATCGCCGAGTAGGGATACCCTCGCGGGTAGAGGCCGTGGTCGTCGGCCGACTGGTAGAGGACGTTCGTCCACCGTTCGTCCGAGCCGACGGCCTCGATCTCGCCCTCGAACGCGAGGTTCGCGAGGTGGGTCCCGAAGAAGTCCACGTCGGGATGGGGAGCGGTGTCGTCGTCGACGAACACGCCGTACTCGAAGTCGTTCGCCCACAGGTACAGCAATCCGAAACTGGTCTGGGCGTGGCTGTTCGCGGGAACGAGGTGCGCGTACTCCTCGATGGCCTGTTCCTCGTACCACTCCGCTCGTGCCGACGCGTCGAAGACGCGCCCGGCGACGCCGAGATCGTCGAGCATCTCCCGCATCCCCGCCACGTCACAGGAGTTCTCCGTGACGAGAACGACGTGAAGGCGATCGGTCCCGAACCCGTGCTCGCGGGCGTTCTCGACGTACGCCCGGACGGCGTCCGGGTTGCGGACGGTCGGCACGATCACGCAGACGTCCTGATCGATCATCGGCACGCGAGTTTTTAGGCCATCCTAAAGAGCCTGTCCCTTCGTGATTGGATCCGTCCGGCCGTCGATTCCGGATCTCCGATGGCCATGTTCGGGAGTTGCAGTCGACGGAGTGGCCCGTAAACTTCGCGCGAAGCCCGTAAGTCGAGGTGACGGAGGGGTTCTCGGCGGCGTCTCCGGACGCACGAAGACGGTTCCGGGGCCCGTTCCCCCAACCCTTTTGCCCGAACCCCGAGAGGGAACGGGTATGGTAGCGGCCGGTACGACGACGTCCGGAAACGGGACGAGTGGGGGCGATGGCGATCTCACCGCACCCGTCCGGGAAGCCCTCCGCGAGTTCCTGGATTTCGTTCCGCCGGGATTCGAGACGGCCGTCGCGATACTCGTCGTGATCGTCGTGGGGTGGTACCTGTCGAAACTCGTGGTCCGTCTCGCCGGCCGAACCGTCGCCCGGCGGATCCAGCGTCCGAGCGTCACTCGGACGGTGCTCCGGGGCATCCGACTGTCGATCCTCGTGTTCGCCGGGTTCGTCGTCATCGGCCTGCTGGGCCTCCAGCCGGGCGACATCTTCCTCTCGGTGACGGTCTTCTCGGCCGTCCTCGGGATCATCCTGGCACCGGTCGCCGGCAGCATCATCAACGGGTTGTTCGTGCTGGCCGACCAGCCCTACGAGATCGGCGACATGATCGAGATCACCGACTCCGGCCAGCGGGGGTTCGTCGAGGACATCACGATCCGGTACACGAAGATCTTCACCCTCGACAACACCTTCATCGTCATTCCCAACTCCTCGATCCGGGAGCGGGACGTCGTCAATTACTCCGCCGAGGACGAACGCACCCGCCTGTCGCTCCAACTCCTGGTGACCTACGAGGGCGACCTCGAGAAGGCCAGGCGGATCATGGAGGACGCGGCTCGCGAGGTCGACGAGGTGATCTCGGGCGGACCGGACATCCGCATCGGAAGCGCCCGGTACGTCGCCGGCCCGACCGCGTACATCGACGAGTACGCGGACCATGGCGTCCTGCTCACGTTGCGTTACTGGGTGAAACACCCGTACAAAATGCTGGTGGTGCGATCGGCCGTCAACGAGCGCGTCTGGACCGCGCTCCAGGAGGCCGACGACGTCGAGATCGCGTACCCCCATCAGCACCTCGTCTTCGACGAGACGAGCGGCACGGCGGCCGTGGCGTTGCAGGACCGTGACTCCGGGCCTGCGGGAGGACGATCGGGCAAAAGTCCCGGGGCCGAGACGTCGGGTGACGACCCCGGCGCCGGGGGTCCGGCCGAGTCGAACACGGGGCCCGACGGCCCCACGTGATCGGTCGCCTTCGCGACTCAGGCGGCCGGCGGGGCGACGGTTACGATTTCGATGTCGAGCCGTTCCCGCAGGTACGCTTCGACGTCGGGGTTGTCGAACAGTTTGTTGAGCATGCGGCGCCACCGGCCTTTCTGCTTGTGGCCGATGACCACGACGTCCGCCCCCTCGCTGGCGACCTCCTCGAGGATGCTCTCCTCGACGAGGAAGCCGTCCCGGACCACGTACCGCGTGTCCTCGAGACGTCCGACCGTCTCTTCGACCGCGCGCTTCAGGTCCGTCCGCTCTACGTCCTTGCCCTGCTGGTAGAGGTTGATGTGAAGCACCGTCAGGGAGGCATCGCGATCGTCGGCGATTTCGAAGGCTCGTCGCAGCGTCCGCTCCGAGTGCTCGGAGAGCGGATAGCGTACCGGGACGACCACGACGTCGGAATCGGTCACGAACGAACGTCGGCGGTCCACGGGCTAAAGCCTTTCCGGGTGACTCGACCTACCGTGACGGGCCGTGTCGTCCGCCAGACTGGCTTGCCGGTCGTCTGGGCCGGCGTCGACCCTCGCCGTCCCGTCGGCCGGGCGAGTCCCCGTCACCCGGCGCCGTCGCGTACGATCCGTTCCTCCATCGAGGGATCGATCCCCTCCGCGCGGGCGAAGTCCACGAGCGCCTCGTACTGGATCGGCCCCTCCTCGACGAGGTGTCGCTCGTCGATGGCCGGGAACTCGTGGTCGCTGTGGAACAGGTAGCGCGTCGTGGCCACCGTGTAGGTCGCCTCGGGGTCGATCGGCTCCCCGCCGACCGTCGCGCGTTGCAGATCCCCCGAGTCGGCATCCCAGACGATCCGGGCCCCGCTGACGTGGGCGTGCCACCAGTCGGCCTCGCCGAAAGCGACCCGCGAGCCGTCGGCCTGACGGAAGGTATCGAGCAACTCCGCCCCCGACAGCGCGGCGACGGCCACGGATTCCTCGAACGGGACCAGCGAGATCAGGTCGGCCAGCGTCACCTCGCCCCGGAGTGGCTCCCCGGACCGGATGCCGCCGCTGTTCTGGAGGCCGACGTCCGTCCCCATCGTCCACCGATACGCGTCGGCGACGAAGTTCCCCACCCGGCTCTCGCCCCTGAAGACGGTCCCCTCCGAGCGATCGATCGGCTCCTCGACCGTCGCGACGACCTCCTCGAGATCGGCGGCCCGCATCCGACTTCTGAGGGCGTCGGCGACCCCGTCGTGGACCGGCGCGTCGGTCACTTCGTGGCGCGTGACGGCCGGGCGTCCGTCGAGGTCCACCTCCAGGACGACCTCCCCGTTGACGCCGGGACGGGTGAGCAACGTGCCGTCGACCCGCTCGACCCGCTCGGAGTGGACGTGCCCGCCGAGCACGACGTCCACGTCGAGTTCGGCCGCCAGTTCCTCGTCGGCGGCGCCCAGGTGCGAGAGGACGACGAGGTGTTCCACGCCGCGACCGCGCAGGGCGCCGACGGCCTCGCGCGCGACCCGGACCGGGTCCTCGAACTCGAGGCCCGTCGCGTTGGGGTTGAGCGACCCCGTCGCGGGATCGGTCAGGCCGAGGAATCCCACCCGCTCCCCGGCCCGTTCGACGACGGTCCACGGCCTGACGCCGGCGTCGGCGCCGAAGACGGTCCCGTTCCGGCGGACGTTCGCGGTCACCCACGTCTGTGGCGACTCGCGGACGACGTCGAGGATCCGGTCGGGTCCGTAGTCGAAGTCGTGGTTGCCGAACGTTTCGAGGTCCGGTTCGACGGCGCCGAAGAAGTCCAGGGACTGGCGACCGTCGGTCACCAGTGGGAGCACGCCGGGGCTCGTGTCGTCGCCGGTCCCCGCGACGATGGTCGAGGCGTCGCGCCGGGCCTCGATCAGTCCCGCGAGACGGCCGATCCGCCTCGGCGCGTCGTAGGCGTTCTCCACGTCCGAGTAGTGCAACAACCGGGGACCCATCGGTCGACCCCTCGTCCGTCGCTCCCAAGAGGATGACGATCCGCCCCGATCGGCGGAGGGTCGTGGCCGTCGTCGATGACGCCGTTAATCGATCGACTGCGCCGGGATCGCGGCTGTCACTTTTTCCCGTTCCCTGTCACTTGGATACCCTTATTACTGAGGGCACGGTATATGATGGCGAATGGGTCCTGCCAACGACCAACTCGGCGATCGAGCCAGATCGATTTTCGACCAGCTGGGGTACGAGATCTCGGGCGACGGCCGCGAGTTCCGCGCCGACCGCGAGTGGAAATCGGTTCGCGTAATGGCGACGGAAGACGTCCCCGAGACGCCGGAGTCGGGGGAACTCCGGTGTTTCGTAACCTATTCCGACACGGCCCAGGACCTGCGACGGAAACTGCTCGAGGACAAGCCGCCCTACGACTGGGCGATCGTTTCCGTCGAGGGGGAAGCGGCCGCCACTGACGGGGGGTACGACGTCATCCATCCGCCGGAGGACGTCGTCCGGTAATCCGACGCCGCCGGCCCGCCGTTCTACAGTTCGCGACTCGCCGCCGCCAGCCCCGCCTCCCGGTCGACGTCCGCGCCGGCCGTCTCGAGCGCCTCGCCCAGCGCCGACAGGAGGTACGCCACCGTCTCGGGGCGAGCCGAGTAGCCCATGGCCCCGATCCGGAAGATCTCGCCGGAGAGGTCGCCGAGGCCGCCGACGATCTCGATGTCGTACTCGGAGAGGAGGTGATCGATGACCTGGCCGTCGTCGACGCCGTCGGGGACGCGGACGGCGTTCAGGCTCGGGAGCCAGAAGTCCTCGTCGGCCAGCAGTTCGAGGCCCATCGCCTCGAGCCCCGAGACGAGCGCGCCGGCGACCCGCCGGTGACGGTCCCAGCGCTCCTCGATGCCCTCCTCGGCGACGATCCGGAGGGCTTCCCGGAGCGCGTACACGTTCGTCATCGGGCCGGTGTGGTGGTAGTCGCGCTCGTCGTCCCAGTAGTGTTCGATTAGCGAGAGGTCGAGGTACCACGACCGGGGCGGTTCGTCGCGGGACCGGACTTTCTCCATCGCGGCCTCGTTGAGCGTGATCGGGCTCGCGCCCGGCGGCGCCGAGAGACACTTCTGGGAGCCGGAGTAGACCACGTCGACGTCCCACTCGTCGGTCCTGAACTCGACGCCGCCGAGCGAGGCGACGGTGTCCGCGATCACGAGCGCGTCGTGGTCGTGCGCGATGTCGGTCAGTTCCGGAATGGCGGTCTGCTTGACGCCCGTGCTCGTCTCGCCGTGGACGAACCCGAAGACGTCCGGGTCGTGCTCGGCCATCGCCTCAGCGACGTCGGCCGGGTCGAGGGGCTGGCCCCAGGGGGCGTCCACGGTGGCGACCTCGCCGCCCGCGCGTTCGACGATCTCCCCCATCCGCTGGCCGAAGTAGCCGTTGTTCGGGACCAGCGCGGTGTCGCCGGGTTCGACGAGGTTGGCGAACGCCGCCTCCATCGCCGCCGTCCCCGTCCCGGACACCGGGAAGGTCACCTCGTTGTCCGTCCGGAACAGGTACCGGAGGAGTGCCTGCACGTCGTCCATGATCTCGACGAACGACGGGTCGAGGTACCCGACCATCGGCGTGGCCATCGCCCGGAGGACCCGGGGCGGAACTTCGCTCGGACCGGGACCCATGAGCGTTCGATCCGGCGGTACCAGTTCGCCGACTGACGGTGCGTCGGTCATGTGTGACGGTTCCACCGAGACGGACTAAAAGGTGCGTTCCGCGGAAGATGACGCCGCCCGATCGGCCACGTGACCATTCTCAGCGACCACTAAGCGGTCCTGCTCGAATCACCCGCGGCGTCGCTCCCGAACCGGTAGAACGCCAGGACACCGAGGGCGATCATGATCGCCCCCGAGAGGGCGAAGACGTGGAACGACGAGACGCGCGCCGCGAGATACCCGCCGGCGAGGTATCCGATCGGAAACGTCACCTGGAGGGCCGCGTTCGTCAGGCTCACGACGCGGCCGCGGTTCGCCTCGTCGGCTGCCAGCTGGACCAGGCTGTCGCTCGGCACGTTGAACAGCGGCTGGACGGCCCCCAGCGCGAGGAGCAACGCGGCGAGAACCCCGAAGGGCAGGATCGACTCGATCGGGACGAGCAGCGGCCCGACGCCGGCGAGGACCAGGGCGACGAGGCCGACTGCCAGGATGCCGGTGGCGTACTTGCGTTCCCGGGAGAGCGGCACGCGTCCCACCCCGACGTTGCCGAGGATCCCCCCGACCCGGAACGCCGCGAGCAGTCCGGCGTACGCGATGGCGAGCGCCACCTCGTCGTACGCGACGGTCGCGATCAGGATCGTGTACGGCGTGACGGCGACGTTGATCACCAGGCCGAACGCGATCACGTCGCGGACGATGGTTCCCCGGATCCTCCCGATTCCCTCGCGGAGGTCCGCCAGGAACCCGCCGAGTCGATCGCGAGCACCTCCCAGGTCTGTGACTTCGGGGGGCGTCTCGGACACCATCGCCAGCAGCGGCGCCGCGACCCAGGCCGCCACGGCCGCCCCGGCGAGCGTCTCCACTGCCCCGAACTGGTCGGTGAGGACGCCGCCGACGCCGAGGAAGACGATTCCGACGGCGGTCGAACCCACGTAGAACGCGGCGTTGGCCTCGTCGAGCCGATCGCCCGGGACGATCTCGGGGAGGATCGCCTCGCGAGCGTTGTGGTAGAGCCCTCCCGTGATCGACAGGACGACGAGGACGGCGTAAACCAGCCGGATCGACAGCCACCCGGCCGCCTGCGCGACCGGGAGCACGAGGAGGAGGGCGCCCTCGGAAATGACCGCGAGACACATGAGTCGCCGTCGCGAGTGGCGATCGATCGCGTACCCCAGCACCGGCGAGAAGAGGACGTCCGGCGTTCTGAGCAGCGCAAACGAGAGTCCGAGCGAGAGCGGACTCCCGGTCAGCACGAGTATCAGCCACGGGATCGCGACGTTTCGCAGCCCCGAGCCGAGTCGAAGGACGGTCTCGCCCATCCAGAGGGTCCGGAAGTCACGATCGCCGCGGAGGAGGGATCCCTGCTCGAACACCGCCGGTCACCTCGGGAGAGCGACGTCGTAAGCGGTTCTCGACGGACCAAGAAGTTAATTCTGATTGAAACGTGGTAGCGTCACACGGACGACTTGGGGCTACTCCTCGACGACGTCGATCGGTTCCTCGTCCTGATCCTCGCGGCCCTCGAACTCGATGGCCTCGAAGTCGTCGTCCCCGGCGAGACGCCGTGCAATCGTCGACACCACGACGGATACGACGACGCTCGCGACGACGAGGCCGATGATTTTGCGGCCGCGACCCCCATTGGATCCCGTCACGTCGCGGTCCGTATCGATCGCTTCCTCGACGACCGTCTCGTCCGTCGTCGATTCGGCCGAGGAGTTCGCGGGTCCGAACGTTGCGCCGTCGAAGTGCGGCTCGAAGAGCGTGATTTTCTCAACCATGGGACATCCACGCGCCAGAACATCAAATACTTTTAGTGTACGGTTTGACACGGGTGGACGGCGTGGGGCCCGTTTCCGAAACACGCCCGCCGTGGCCGGCGTACTGGTTTCCCGAGGTCGTGGTTCCTCCGGGACGTCGTTCCTGGCGGTCGTGGGTCCCGAGTCCGTCGCGGTCGCCCTCCGGACCGCGAGCGGCCGACTTGCGCCGGGGATTCCCCCGGCCTGTCGGGGATGGTCGCCGCGCAGACGCCGGGATCTACGGGCGGAACAGGCCGTGACCCTCGGGGCTTGTCCCCGGGGCAGTTCGCCGGCTTCGCAACCCTGATTGAATCCAGGGGGAGACGATGACCGGGGAGGTCCGCACCGTCGACCTCCGCAAGACCCGCGTCACCGCGGACGGCAACACGGGATCCGTAGCACCGCCGATCTCCAGACACGCCGGAAAAGCGAGGGGTCTGAACCCGTCGGTTGCGCGGCTGGATGCCATGGATGGGTGCGAGAGTGAATACCAGGCGCCCCGAGTCACTTTTGCCGCCCGGCCGCGTACGGACGAACCGATGATGGTCGGCCACGCAGCCCTGGCGTTCGCCATCGCGGCCAGCGTGGCGCTTCTCCGGGGGTGGTCGCGGGAGCGCGTCCTCGCGATCGGCCTCGTCGCCGGCGGGTTCGCCGTGGCCCCCGACGCGGACATGGTGTACGCACTCACCGGACTCACCGGCGAGGTGAGCGGGGCCGCCGAGGCAGCGAAGGACTTCTGGGGTGCCAGCACGCTCGTCCACCGGTCGATCACGCACTCGCTCGTCCTCGCGATCCCGGCCGGCCTCGCGTTCGCGTTCTGGACGGTCCGGGCCGAGTGGCGATCGACAGCCCACACGGTCACGCTCGCCCTCTCCATCGGCCTGGTCGCGATCGCCGTTCTCTACAGCGGCCTCCTCGGCGCGATCGTCACGGTCGCGTTCGTCGCGACCGGGCTCTTCGTCGCGACCCTCGCCCGGTACCTGACGACGCTCTCGCCGACGCAGGTCCTCGCGGCGGCCTGGCTCGGGCTGCTCACGCATCCGTGGGGCGACCTGTTCACGGGCGAGCCGCCGTCGTTCCTCTATCCGCTCGACGCGACGCTCGTCGCCTCCCGGGTCGAGTTCCACGCGGACCCGACGATGCACCTGCTGGCGGTGTTCGGAATCGAGCTAGCGGCCGTCTGGCTCGCGATCGCCGTGCTCGAACCGGTGACCGACGAGCCGCTGATCGGCGCCGTCGAGCGAAAAGCCTGGCTCGGCCTCGGATACGCGGCCGCCACGACGATCCTTCCGTCGCCGACCGTCGACTTCTCCTATCAGTTCGTGTTCTCGATTCTCGGCGTCGGCACCCTGCTCAGCGTGCCGGGAATGCGCGGCTGGGTCGTGACCCTCGCCCGGTCCCGGCGTCTCGATCGCGAGCGGATCACGGCGGCAGTGCTCACCGGCGTCGCCGCCGTCTCGCTCGCGTGGCTCGGCTACGCGATCGCGTACCTCGTCACCTGACGGGACGGCATGGCAACGGAGCCGGGGCACGGAACGCAACGACGTGCCGACGGCGCCGGGTCGACGACCCCGTACCTTTTGCTTGGTGGGATCCTATCCGGTCCCATGTCCGGGGCCGATCTCGGCGTCCTGTTCAGCGACGGGCGATACAACGCCGCCCTCGGCTGGCTGTTCGCCGTCGCGTTGCTGGGAGTAGCCGGGCGGGAGGTCATCGCTGGCGAGACCCTCTGGGCCACCTTCGTCGGCGGCGTCGCGATCCTGGTGGTCCTCCCCATGATCGCCTACCGGAACCCGCTGGTGATGCCACCCTGGGAAGTCATCGGGCTGGCGGCCCTCCCGGTTATCGGCCGGGCCATCGCCTCGTTTCAGTTGACGAGCGACCTGGCCACCTACCTCTCCGTGGCGGCCATCGCCCTCCTCGTCGCGGTCGAACTCCACGCGTTCACGTCGGTCCGGATGACCATCGGGTTCGCGGTGTTGTTCGTGGTCGTGACGACGATGGCGACCGCCGGCGTGTGGGCCGTCGTCCGGTGGCTCAGCGACCTCTGGCTCGGCACCGGCTTCATCGGGGACGAGACCGAACTGATGTGGGAGTTCGTGAACTCGACGGCCGCCGGCGTCGTCGGCGGCGGCGTCTTCGAGTTCTACTTCCGCCGACGCGCCAAGCCCGACCGGCGACTCCCGACCGACGTGCGCGACGCAGTCGCGGGGGAGCAACGATGAAACTCAGGGACTTCGTCGGGATCTCCACCCGACGACAGCGCCAGCTCGCCAGGCTCCTCGAAACCGCGCTGGTGGGGATGTTCTTCATCGGGCTCTATCTCGGGAAGGTCGGGATCATCGTCAACGCCGGGATCGGGGTCGCCGTGACCCAGCTCGTTCCCGTCCTCGAACGCGATTACGGGATTCCGATGGATCCCGCGCTGACGCTCTGGATTACGGCCGCCGTCTTTCTGCACGGCCTCGGGACGATACCGCTCCCGGTCGAGTGGGTATCCATCGTCGGACCGGTGCCCGCCGGTGGGGACCGCGTCTCGCTGTACAGTTCCGGCGGCGTGTGGGACCACGTGACCCACACCGTCTCGGCGTCGGTCGTCGCCGCCGTCGGGTACGCCACGACGCGGGCGCTCGACGAACACACCGAGGACATCCACATCCCGCCGCGGTTCCTGTTCGTGTTCGTCATCCAGTTCGTCATCGCCTTCGGCGTCCTCTGGGAGGTGCTGGAGTTCGCCCTCGGCGGACTGGGGGGCGTGCTTGGCGGCGCGAACGTTCTCACCCAGTACGGCATCGAGGACACCATGATGGATCTCCTCTTCGACGTGGCGGGCGCGATTATCGTCGGCCTCTGGGGGACCGCCCACCTCACCGACGTCGTCGGTGCGCTCCAGCAACGGCTGGCGGAGCGGGCCACGAGGGAGTAGCGCGGCGACGCCACGGCGTCGAATCGGAGTCGATTGCCGTCCCCGCGAGGGGCCGGGACGATTCCGCGGCGTCAGGGCCCGGGAGGGCCGTCACCCGTACCCTTCGATGTCGATGTGGCGCGGGTCCACGCCGACCTTTCGGGCCGTCTCCTCGACCGTGTTCACCATCATGTTGAGCCCACAGGAGTAGACCTGGAGGTTCGAGGGGTCGATACGCGCCCCGATGTCCGTGTTCGGTTCCTCGTCGAGGTATCGTGCCTTGTCGCCGAGGTCGTGTCCCTCGACGCCGTCTTCCATGTATTTCAGGAAGGTCTGTTGGACGTACGCCTGCTCGCCGCCCCAGTCGGTGAGGTAGTGTTCCCGCGAGCACGTCGGAACGTAGTGGAAGTTGTCCCGTTCCTCGGCGAGGGATCGGAAGTGCTCGTAGTACGGGAGGTCATCTTTCCAGGACGCGCCGGCGAACAGCCAGATGTCCCTGGTCGTCCCCTCGTACACGTCCCGATCCTCCTCGAAGATGTAGTCGATCATGCTTCGGAAGGGCGCGGCGCCGGTCCCGGTCGCGAGGAAGGCGACGTCCCGTTCCGACGGCTCCGCCAGCACGAACTCGCCGTTCGGGCCACGGACCGTCACCTCGTCGCCCGGGGTCAGCCCGTCGCAGAGTTGGGGCGTGAGGCGCCCTCCGGGGACCCGCCGGATGCAGAACCGTAGCAGGTCGTGGTTCGGGGAACTCGCGACTGAGTAGGCCCTGGGCGTCCCGCAGAACTTGACGCTGATGAATTGTCCGGGAACGAACTCGA
>JBLGCL010000017.1:0-25305 GCA_047617305.1 Natronomonas sp. | reverse complement strand
CGGTCGAGGGCGGTCGCCGTGTGTTCGGCCAGCGTCCGCGCGACGTCGAGCGTGACTGGATCGTACTCGGTCCGATCCGGCTGCCCGGCAGCGATCAGGCCGTGATCGGCCAGCGGGAGCAGGATGGCGGTTTCGAGGGGGTTGTCGGGGTTCTCTTCATGGGGAGCGTACGTGGTTACCTCGCCCTCGCGGAACGCCTCGTACTCGTAGCGGTCCGCCGGGAGCGGCGACAGTAACTCCCGGTCGTAAACCGCGTCAGTCGCGGCGACCGGCTCGAGTCGTTCTTCGTCCGGATCGTGGAACCAGCAGGCGGTCACCGGAAGGTCGAGTGCCTCGGCGACGGTTTCGATCGCCGTGTCGGCGACGGCCTCGGCCGACTCCGCGTCCTGCATGCTCTCGGTCGCTTTCTGGAGTTCGTGGATCGCCCGTTCCCGGCGTTTCCGCTCGGTGATGTCCCTGACGCTCGCGAGCACGCGCTCCGCTCCGCGGAGCTCGACCGTACTGAGATTGATCTCCCCCATGAACGTGTCCCCGCTCTTTCGCTGCCCCTTGAATTCGAATAGCTGGGGTCCGTCCTCCCGTGCCATCTCGATACGCTCCAGGGCCTCGTCGTAGGTGTACGCCGCGTCGTCGGGGACGATGAGACGGATGTTCGACCCCACCAGCTCTTCGCGATCGTATTCCGTCAGCGCACAGTAGCGCTCGTTCACGTCCAGTATCTCGCCGGTCTCGGGGTCGTGGACCACGAGCGCGTCGGAGACCCCCTCGAACAGTTCGCGATAGGAGCGCTCCAGCTGGCGATGCTCGGTCACGTCGCGCGAGAGAGCGAGCACGCGGTCTTCACCGGCGATCGTCGCGGGTGAGAGCACCGATTCGAGGCGGCGCCGGTCACCGCCCGCCGTCTCGATCATCCACTCGACCGTTTCGGGCTCCCCCGTCGCGGCGACTCGCTGTTGAATCTCGTAGGCTCGATCGCCAGTGAACCCCTCTTCCGACGCGCTGAACCCGTCGATGTCCATCTCGAGCAAGGCCTCGTGGCTGTACCCAGTGAGGTCACACAACGTCTGGTTGACGTCGAGCAATTCCTCGGACCACGGGTCGTGGACCGAAATCACGTCGTTGACGCCGTCGAAGATCTGTTCGTACTCGTGTTCCCGACGGCGCCGTTCGGTGACCTCCGTGGAAGCGACGAAAACGAACTCCCGTCCCCCGATCCTGAGCTGACTGAATCTGGCTTCGACCCACCGGACGGTCCCGTCGGCGCTCTCCAGCGGCCATTCGACCTCGATGGGGCTGTCCTGATCCGGAACGCTCCTGACGATGTTCGTCGCTCGCTCCTGTCCGTATCCGGGGCGATCCGCCGTGATCTCGCCGAACGTCAGCGACCGTAGTTCCCCGCGCTCGTATCCCAGCAGGTCACACAGCGTGCCATTGGCGTCGACTACCCGTCCCGTCTCGGGGTCGTGAATCGCCACCGTTCCGGCAACGTTCTCGTACAGATCCCCGAAGCCGTCGTGCGCCATGTCGCGTTCGACGGTCGCAGTGATTCTGTCCACGAGGAGTTCGGGGTCGTCCCGGACGAGCGACCGGGGAACCGCGTCGGTCGCGCCTGCGGCGAGTGCAGCCGGAACGACGTCCTCGTACTCGCCGTCGACGAGGAGGACCACCGCTAGTTCAGGCGCGTCGTCCCGTACGCTCCCGACGAGCTCGACGCCCTGATCGTCGAACTGACTGCCGTCTATCACCAGGCAATCGACGGCCGTCGCCTCGAATCCGTTTCCCCTGACGACGTCTGCCGAGACGACGTCGACGTCCAGTCGTTGGCCTTCCACCTCCTTTCGGCCCGTAAACTGGCCGAGAGGAGACTCCCCCTTCCCAACGACGAAAACACGTAACGAACGTGCCCCGAGTGGAAACATGCGTAAACGGTTCGACCAGAGAGAGGTAAATGGTCGGTTCGGTCGATCTTGGTGGCATCGCTCGTGTGGTTGTCACTCGTGGAAGTGACGTCATACCATGGGCCGTGGCTATACTGATAGCCCTTCGACGGGCGTGAACCAACGACCGTAGTGCGAACGTTACTGATCCGGGAAACCGTCGACAAAGACACCATGGGAACGATGGCGTCGCTACTCCCGGAACGAACGGTCGATGGGCAGGAAGCTACTCCGGAGTGCATTTCGCTCACGGACTCCGACGAGATCCTGGACGCGCTCTCCTCGGATACGGCACGGAAGGTCCTGGCAGCGTTGCACGAGGAGCCTGCACCTGCGTCCGACCTGGCCGAGCGGGTCGAAACGTCGCTCCAGAACGTGAACCACCACCTTGCCCAGCTGCAAAGCGCTGGTCTCATCGACAACGTCGATACGTGGTATTCCACGAAGGGGCGGGAAATGGACGTTTACGCGCCGACCAACCAGCCCCTCGTCATGGTCGCTGGCGAGTCGGGGAACGAGGAATCGCTGCGACGGTGGGCGAACGCCACGTCGTAACTGGCGTCGCATCCAATCACGCGCTTCGGTTCCGAGTGTCGGTTCTTCGCCGTTCCGAGCGTGGCCACGACGGTCATCCGCTCCAGCGGCTCTGTTGAACTCTACGAGGTGTGATAAATTTCGACGCTCGTCTTGAATACAGGGCGCAAATCCTGTAGAAAATCTTGGGCCATTCTTGTATCGTAGGTTGTTGACAGCCTCGAGTCATGCAAATTCGTCCGGAAGATCGGGATCCGTAGTCCCGGTGTACAGGCACTCAAACGAGGGGCCCCGACGTGCGCATTGACTTTCCCAACTGTATCAGCAATCTCCTTCAGGGGAGCGAAGGTACATACGTATTCCACCACTAACAGATATGTGAGCCAGAACGTCGGATCAACAGACCGGCAGCTCAGAACTGCAATTGGGGCACTGTTCGGAATCGGGTCATTCGCTGTTCTTGCAGGAGTAGGATCGCTCCCAACGTTACTTTCACCCGTCTTGGGGGTGCTCGCACTCGTTTTACTTGGGACCGCGGCAACAGGGACTTGCGGGCTGTACTCCGTCCTCGGGGTCAGTACGTGTTCGAGGGAGTCGAAGAGCCCCCGATAGAATCAACGCTCTCGTGTGGCTCGGTGTTGATTTCGGAACGTCGTCCGAACAGCGTATTTGAGTTCGTTACATCCCGGTTTTCGGTGTAGTTCGGGCCGGAACTGGAAGCTCCAGGATGCCGTGTCAACTCGTCGTTGGAGGTGCCCCGATAGGCGAGCCCCGGCGCGCACGCGGTGCCCTCGACCTCTGTGACTTCATCGCTCCCGTTCAGTACATCGACGATTTCCTACGGGAGAACCAAGGGAATAATGACGTTCGAATGACAATACCAAGCCAATACTGCAAAAGTCGTCATACGGCTTGAGTTGTCAAGTGTGGTTTTTCTCTTGAGCAGAATGTCAGGTAAATACGGTCGGAGACCGGATTGGAGATCTGCGCTTGGTATACCAGTCGCGCGAATCGAGATCTGACGAGTCAGGACTTGAAAACCATTGGTCACCAACCTCTAGACCTATCCGCGAGCGAGTATAATACAACTAGGACTATGTCCACGACGAGTACGACGGCCACCGAGGCCGAACAGCAGACGTCTGCGCGGGACACCCGGCTCCGACTGTGGAACGCCGTGATGGCTGTCCTCCACTTTCTGCAGGGGGTGGCGATGGTCATCCTGGCCGAGAACGTCCTGTGGCCGGTGACGCGCACCAGATACGGGTTCAACCCCGAAACCGAGACGATCTTCCCGGAGACGGTCTCGTTTGTCGACCTCAACCTTCCCCTGCTCGTGGCGGGCTTTCTCTTCATTTCCGCGCTCGCGCACACGATCATCGCGACCGCCCGGTACGACAAATACGTCGCGTATCTCGACAGGGGGATGAACCCCTACCGGTGGTACGAATACTCCGTGAGCGCCTCGCTGATGATCGTCGTGATCGGCATGCTGGCCGGGGTCTGGGACCTCGGGACGCTCGTGGGGATGTTCGGACTTGTTGCGGTGATGAATCTCGCCGGACTCCTCATGGAACAACGCAACGAAACGACCGAGAACACTGACTGGACGCCCTTTTGGGTAGGTACCATCGCCGGTATCATACCCTGGATTATCATCGGCATCACGTTCATCGGTACCGTAGTCGCCAGCGGCGGTGAGTTTCCCGAGTTCGTTATCTACATCTACATCTCGATTTTCGTCTTTTTCAACCTCTTTGCGCTGAACATGGCCCTGCAGTATCTGGAGGTATCACGCTGGGAGGACTACCTCTTCGGCGAGAAAACGTATATCCTCCTCAGTCTGGTGGCCAAGTCCGCCCTCGCCTGGCAAGTGTACTTCGGCACGCTGAACTCCCCGATCTAAACGAGCCCCGGGCCCTGTAATCACGTATGGGAAAATCTGCTACCTGAAGACAGCCACCCAGGGATATTTATTGTTTCGTCTGGTCCAGCAGTTACTCCACGCATCATGAAAACCGACCAACAGCGGACTGATTGTTTCAGCCTCCACAGCCGGTAGGCGGTCACATCGTGACTGCGGTGCGGTTGCGGGCTGGCTGCAGCTGTCGCTGTTGGTCCCCCCCGGCTGCTTACTGAGCGCCCCCTTCGGCGGCGCTCAGATTACGCCTTCACACCAGGGGGGTCGTACTCCTCTTCTCGGTCGAGCATGTGGTAGATCGATACGAGCAGTTTCCGAGCGGTCGCTACCGCTGCCTTCTGTTTGTTCTTCTTTCGCTCAAGACGGTGATAGAACCGACTCAAATACGGATCTTCAACCGTGTGAACCGCTGAGTGGACAGCTTGAACCAACAGCCACCGAACGTTTCCTGGACCCTTCTTCGAAATCCCCCTTCGAACCGCGAGTCACCAGACTCGCGGACGACTGGATTCAGGCCCACATATCTCACAACCTCCTTTGCGGTGTCAAACCGATCAATCTCGCCAAGTTCCGCGTGGATCACTAAGGTAGCAGATTTTCCCATCGAGTCAGCAAGGGGTTCCTCTCGGCGTATATGCAGTCCGACAGAGCCGCTCTCGCGGAATTGGCGAACCGGGCGGCCCCTCCTCCCTGGGGCGTCGTCGAGGACTACGTCGTAGTGTCACGCAGAAACCGCGAAAGGGACGTCAATCGGCGGAGACCGGAACTGAGGGAGTTTTCCTCTCCTCGCTACTGTCACGAACCACGAGGTGTACGGTGGGGGCGTCACCGACCAGTTCGATCGTGACCCGTTCGAAGGTCGTCGCGAACACCTTGCGATGTTGGCCATCGGCGTCGATGCTGGTGTCGGTCGAGACGAGATCGTGGTCCTCGAGTCGGTCGAGCCGTCGATACACCGTCGGCCGGGACATGTCACAGACCGACACGAGTTCCCGCGCCGGTCGTGGTTCGACGCTCAACGCTTCGAGGATCCGGGACGTGTACTCGTCCCCGAGGAGGTCGAGTATCTCGGTGCCTTCCGCACCGGTCGCAGGAACGACCCGCTCCCTGGTCTCGGTCGCATCTGCGTGACCAACAGGTCCGTAATTCGTGGCCGGATCCCCGTCCTGGACGGGGAATCGATTCGACGAGTGCTGCTCACTCGCCATCCGAAACATCCTCCGAACGTGTTTTGGAAGGAGTACTCTCGGTCCCTGGTCCACCCACCCGACGCGCGATCGCTGCTGAAACGCGTTCGCGGTTCCTGGCGAGCACGGAAGCGCTCATTATACTCTACGGATCGGTCGCCGTCCACCCATAGGTTGGCACAATATTGAACGTCCGTCGGTGTCCGTGGTGGCTATGCTTATAGATCGGCGTGTCGTGAACCGTCGTTTGGAGAGCCGTCGGTTCGCGGGAGGGCGAGCGAGTCAGCGGGTGGGTGAGCGGTGTAAACCGGGGATCGGAACGTCGGGGCCCTTCCATCCCATCTCGTTGGTGGTTGCCGGGACAGTATCAAACCCCGAACGGTGTTTCGGAGCGTGAAACGGCGGCAACTGTCGGTCGAGGTCAGCGGGGTCGTCTACGAGAAGCAGAGCGGATTCCGAAACGAGTCCCTGATCACTGCGGAGATGTCCGTCTCGAAACGGGGACCTCTTCGTCGGTGACGCTGATGGGCGATCCGGACGTGTTCGCTCAAGCGGTCTCGCGCCAGTAGTCAACGACCCGATAGAGGAGGTAGAGCGTCGCATTGAAGAGACCGGTCACCGCGAACAACTGACCGAGCCGGACCCAGACCGACTCGAACGGGAGGCCAATCTCGGTGACACCGGAAGTGAAAAACGCAGCAATGGCGCCCCAAACGAGGAGAATTGCCGCGATTCGCGCACCGTCCGCAATATACGACGATATCGACTGTGCGGGGGGAACGGAGGGTATCGATGACATATCTACCGCGTGGGATTCAGCAGTCAAAACAGCATTGACCGACGCGGCCGGGGGCGTCAGAGATCCAACCGTTTGAACCGGAGATACCCCACGAGCGTCGGGACCACTCCCCACGCTGCCAGCGTCACTGCGCCAAACCAGTTCTTCAGATAAAACGGCAGCTGACCGGCGACTCGCTTCGAAAGGACCAGCTGTTCGGACGGTGTGTTCGGGGGGATCTCCTCGATACCGAGCCTGAAGATCGGGGGCACTCTGCCGCCGACGAACCCCTCGGCGACCGTCCGGAACGCGCCGATCGGGCTCATCCGTTTCAGCAGGAAGTACCATCCCTCGGCCGTCAGTCCGGGCAACGACCCGGTCACCGCGGCGTAGACGCCGGCGGCCATCGCGTCCCAGAGGAGCCAGAACACGAGCATCGATCCGATGGCCAGCGCCATCGCCTTACCGCGGGATGTCACCGACGCGGAAATCCCGACCGCGAGCCCGGCAACGGAAATCCCGAACAACACGATCGCAGTGAGCAACCCCGCAACGTTGGCGAGATCCGGGGACTTGATGACCAGCGCCACGAGCAGGATGCTCACCGCCGAGCCGATCGCGAGCGTTACCGCGATGACGGTACTCCGCCCGACGAACTTCCCGAACACGACGTCCCGTCGGGAATGGGGGTAGCCAAGCAGTATCCGGAGGCTCCCAGAACGGCGCTCGCCGACGACCGCGAGGTAGCCGGCGATCATCGCGATGAGTGGGACGAACAGTTGGGCGAAATTGGCCGTCAGTGCGAGCGCCGCTTCACTCGTCGCCTCGGCCGCGTCGGCGGTATTGATTGCGACCACCAGGACGAACGCCATGAAGGCGACGAAGACGCCCATGAGTCCCCAGAGCATCTTCGACCGGACCGCGTCCTCGAAGTCCTTGCGAGCGACCTGGGCCCACGTCATGCGACCACCTCCGAAGCCGCCGTCCCGTGCTGGGGAGTTTCGTCCGCGTCGTCCGCGTCCTCCGCGCTTTCTTCGACCGCTGTGCCGTTGGTATAGGCGGCGAAAAGCTCCTCCAGGGAGGCCGACTCCGATCCGACGTCGACGATCTCGTGACCGCGGTCGAGCAGGTCGGCGACGATACGACCTTTGGCCCGCGAGTCGGTACAGGTCACGCGAAGCCGGGGCCCGCGGACCTCGACGTCGGAAACGCCTTCCGAATCGACGACGTCGGCCGTTACCCCGTTCGACATCGTCAGTTCCAGCGTCGAGCTGGCGCCTGCAGCCTGGCGGAGGCCGTCGACGGTGTCGACGGCGACGAGTTCGCCGTCGTCGAGGATCCCGACGCGGTCACACACTGCCTCCACCTGCCCGAGGATGTGACTGGAGAAGAACACCGTCGTTCCACTGTCGGCCTCCTCGCGGACGATTTCCCGAAGGAGTCGAATCCCGTTCGGGTCAAGGCCCGATGACGGCTCGTCGAGGATCAGTAGCTCGGGATCGTCCACCAACGCCATCGCCAGCGCCAGGCGCTGGGTCATCCCCTTCGAGTAGTCGCCGACGGGCCGGGCGGCGTCGTCGGCGTCGAGGCCGACGCGCTCGAGAAGGGCGGCGGGATCGTCGTCGGCGTCCTGCCACTCGATCGCGAACTCCAGGTTCCGCCGACCGGAGAGGCGGTCGTAGAGCCCGTACCCCTCCGGCAGAACCCCGACGCGCTCGCTGACGGCCTCCGACTCCGCAATCGCGTCGTAACCGAGGACCTCGACCGTTCCGTCGGTTGGACGGGAATAGTCGAGCAGCATGTCGATCGTCGTCGACTTCCCCGCACCGTTCGGGCCGAGGAAACCGTACACTTCCCCCTCCTGGACGACGAGATCCAGATCGTCGACCGCCGTGACATCGGTGCCCCTGATTCCCCCGTCGTAGTGCTTCGTGAGTCCGTTCGTTCGTATTGCTGGCATCTCGTCTCTTGCCATGGCCCGTTTGTGCCTATAACTCGCTCCAGTGTTTCAGGCGCTGAAACGGGGCTCTGGCCACACGAGTAGATCATCGCGTCCGTGCCTGTACGGTGGGGGGACGCAGTGTGGGACGCTCGTCGCGAGTGTGACACGATATTACTAGCCCGTCGGTTCGAGAGGACCCACTCACGTTGACGGAACGCCCGTAGGGACGAAACCCCAGGTTGTCGTTGAACACCGATGCTCCACACGACTCAATCCGCATCAGCCCCGTCGCAGGGAACTCACGAGGCTGACGACCCGTCGCCCTCCACGACGATCGTGTTCGAACTGCTGGACGACGAGTTGAGCTGGTCGATCGTGAACGCGGTTCGCGACGAGGCCAAACCCGCACGAAAACTCGTGAACGAGTGCGACGGCTCCAGACCGACCGTGTACCGTCGTCTCGACCGACTCGAAACCGCAGGGATCGTGGACTCGTACATGGAGCTGCATCCCGACGGCCACCACCGGAAAGTGTTCGCTACTGACACGGAGGCGATCTCGCTCGATCTCGGCGATGGTGATTTTACTGCAAGCGTGCGTAGAGACAGCCTGTAGGGGTCGAGGAGACGGAAGCGAGAACGTTTCGCGAGCTCCACAATCGACGGATTTCACGATCTGAAACACTGCAGATGGTTTCTCGTATGGGGCCCTCCAATCACCACTCGTCCGTGCTCGCCACACGGACCTGATGGCTCGATGCCCATCATCGCCGCCCGCTCGGTACCCGTTCGGACTCCCTGCCTGCTTGGATACCGACCTACTGTCTGCTCACCGTCCGTGCCCCTCCCAACGTACTTTTCAGATCCGTCTCTTTCGTCGATCGGAGTCGCGCGGCGTTCGATATCGCGCTGGAACAATCCAATGACGGACATGCGGCTGATCGTTTACCGTCGTGCCAATGATGGTTGGGTGCCGGAACCTCGGCCGACGTCATCCGGCCGCCCCATCGACACACTGGGACCGGTTCCTCGAAGGGCGACGCCGACATCCCGAATCCGGTAACCGATGACCGGTACCACGACACGTGGAGGATACAGAAATCGCCAGGGGTATTATTACCCGGGCATAACACCCGGGTATGCCAGCAATGGAGACGTACCTCGTCACCCAGGAGAGCCTCTCGGGGGAACTGACCACGCCCGAAGTCGTCGAGGCCGCCATCGCCGGCGGCGTCGACGTGGTCCAGGTCCGCGAGAAACACGCCGGTGCTCGCGAGCAACTCCGGATCGCCCGCGAACTCCGCGAGCCGACCCGTGACGCCGGGGTGCCGCTGATCGTCAACGACCGCGTCGACGTGGCGGTGGCGGCCGACGCCGACGGCGTCCACCTCGGCGACGACGACCTCCCGGTCGCGGACGCCCGCGAGCAACTGGGCGGGGACGCCATCGTCGGCCGGTCGGTCTCGACAGTCGAGGACGCCCGCGAGGCCGAGGCGGCCGGCGCGGACTACCTCGGCGTCGGGACGATCTACGCGACCGACTCCAAGGAGGACATCGACGACGACGAGTACGACATCGGCCTCGATCCGGTCCGGGCCATCGACGACGCGGTCGAGATTCCCATGGTCGGGATCGGCGGGATCACGCCCGAGAACGCCGCCGAGGTCGTTGCGGCGGGCGCCGACGGCGTGGCCGTCATCAGCGCCATCACCGGCGCCGGCGATCCCGAAGCGGCGACTCGCGAACTCGCCGAGGCGGTCCGCGAGGGCAAGCGACGACGGGGGGTCGAGGCATGACCGTCCCCGACGTCGAACTGGCGGACCTCGCGGACGTCGAGGAGACCGCGCCGCTGATCAACGCCCTCACGAACAACGTGACGACCAACGACGTCGCGCAGGTGATCCGCCACTGGGGCGGGCTGCCGGTGATGTCCGACGACGAGCGCGAGGTCGCCGACATGGTCGCCGGCGCCCAGGCGCTCCTGCTCAACATGGGGACGGTCAGCGAGACCGGCGAAGCCGCGATGATGACCGCCGGACGGGCAGCGAAGGAAGCCGGCGTCCCGGTGGTTCTCGACCCCGTCGGCGTCGGCGCGACGCCGACCCGGGACCGGGTGGGCGAACGCCTGGCGGGCGACCTCGACGTGTCGATGATCAACGGCAACCACGGCGAGATCGCGGCCCTGACGGGCGAGGACGCGGAGGTCCGCGGGGTCGAGTCGGTGGGTGAATACGCCGACATCGCCGAGACCGCGATCGCCTGCGCCCGGGAGTACGGGGCCGTCGTGGTGGCCTCGGGCGAGACGGACGTCGTCGCGACGCGGGAGGCGGCCTACGAGGTGCAAGCCGGCCACGAGATGATGGGCACCGTCGTGGGGACCGGTTGCATGCTCGGCGCCACGCTGGCGACGGTTGCCGGCGCCGTCGACGACGCCGAGCGCGCGGCGCTCCTGGGGACCGCGGCCTTCGGGCTGGCCGGTGAGGCCGCCGCGGATGGCGCCTTCGGGGACTATCAGGGCCCTGCGAGTTACCAGATCGCGTTCCGGGACGCCATTGCCGGGCTTCGAGAGGCGAACCCCGATTCCCCGCGGAGCCGCATTCGACAGGTCGTCGAGGTCTGAACGGTCGGCGACCGGGTCGGGACGGAGGTCACGACCGCCGACCGGAAATTCCTCGAGGAGTTCGCCGGACGGCGTGATGTCCTTTTAGCTCAGTCCCAGTGGTCCCGTCACCCGGAAACGTTTACCCGGTATCGGTCGCTACGTCCCGGGTATCGTGCACGGGTTCGACGACGCGGTGAACGGCTACTACGACGTTGCCGACCAGCTATCGAGGTATCTCCGCGCAGGTGCGAGCGACGGGTTCGCCGCCGAACGGGAAGAAAAGCGGTCGATCGACTCGCGTCGCGAGTTCGAGGCGCGACGGGAGCGGGTCCGGACGGACTTTACGGCCGCCATCGGCGGGCTCCCGGACCGCCCGGCAGACCCGTCGGTCGAGCGCCGGGGCGTGCTCGAACGCGAGGGGTACGCCGTCGAACTGGTGACGTTCGAGAGCCGCCCGGACTTCCACGTCACCGCGAACTGTTACGTGCCGGACGACGAGGGACCGCACCCCGGCGTTCTCTTCCTCTGCGGGCACGTCGACGCGGCGAAGGCCGACCCGTGGAATCAGCGGGCCGCCATCGAGTTGGCGCTGAACGGCTTCGTGGTGCTCGTCCTCGATCCGCTCTGCCAGGGGGAACGGCATCAGTACCGGGACCCCAAAACTGGCGAGGCCATCGTCGCGGGTGGCGGTGGGGTGTTCGCCCACTGCTACGCCGGCCAGGCGTGTTTCTACGCCGGGGCGAACCTCGCGCGCTACATGATCCACGACGCTCGCTGCGGCCTCGATTACCTCCTCGACCGCGAGGACGTCGACGGGGACCGGATCGGGGTGACCGGCACCTCGGGCGGCGGGATCCAGACGCTATACCTGACGCTGCTCGAGGACCGGGTCGACGCCGCCGCGCCGTGCTGTGCGGTCACCGAGCGATCGGAGTGGCTGAAGACGGGCAAGCGGATCGACGCCGAACAGGCCCCGTACGGGGCCATCCCGCGCGGCATCAACTTCGACGACTTCCTCACGGGGATGGCGCCTCGCCCCGTGTGCGTCGGCGCCGCGGCCTGGGACGAGTACTTCCCGATCGAGGGCGTCCACGAAACGGTCGGGCGCGCACGGCAGGTCTACGACCTGTACGACGCCGCGGAAAACGTCGACCTCGTCGTGGCTGACGAGCCCCACTGTTCCGTCTACGAACTCGGTGAAGGCGTTTTCGAGTGGTTTTGTGCCCGCCTCGGGGATGCGCCGTTCGAGCCCCACGACGAGGTGCCGGTTCTCGACGAGTCCACCCTCCACTGTCTGCCCGACGGAAGCGTTCGGGCCGCGTACCCCGACGAACGGACGATCGACGACCTGATCCGGACGCACGTCCACGAACGCTATCCCGACGCGGGACGGAGCGTCGACGGCGACACGGTCGACACAGGGGCGGTCCGCCAGGCCGTCGTCGAGGCGCTCGGCCTCGATCGGGACGGCTGTGACCTCCACCCCCGGTACGTCACGCACGACGAGTACGACGGCCTCGACGTCGCGCACGTCTTCTTCAAAACCGAAGGGAATCCCGACGTCGTGGCGACTGGAGTGCTGGTGTCGGACCCGGCAGTGACGACGCGTTCTCCGGCCGTCGTCCTCTACGAAGACGGGACCGAGGAACTGGCCGATCGACGCGACGGGGTCGCTTCGCTCGCCGCGGACTACGGGACGGTCTTCGTCTTCGATCCACGGGGCGTCGGGGCGGTTCGGAACCGGGAGATCCCCATTCCGGCCTGGGTGGAGGACTACGACGGCATCTACGGGACCGAGTTCAAACTCGCGTACGACGCGCTCCTGCTGGGAACGTCGCTGTTCGGATTGCGCGTCTACGACGTGCTCCGGGCACTCGAATTCGTTCGGTCCGAAACCGATAGCGGGCAGGCGACGCTCATCGGTGACGGCGTCGGGGCGTATCACGCCCTCTACGCCGCGGTCGTCGATACCGACGTCGGAACCGTCGACGTTCGCGGCCTGGGACCGGATTTTCTCGAGATGGCGACCAGTCGGGAGTACCCGTACGACGCGCGACTCGCGGCGTTCGACGTCATCGAGGACTGTGACGTGCCGCATCTCCTCGCCGCCCTGGAGGATCGCGGCGTGGTGGGGCGGGACCTGCGGGTCGATCGCGTCGAGAACTGAGGGGATCGACGGGCGACGGTCTAGTCGTACACGTACGACGTCGCGGAGCCGATCGGTACCTCGACGAGCGCGTAATCGTCCTCCACGTCGTCGGTTGCGATTCCCTCGACGGCACGGGGTTCGATCCCCTCGAGGACGTCGGTTTTGTCCTCCCCAGGTTCGACGTCGTCAGGTTCTGTCCGGTCGGGGGCCGCTGAGTCCGGCGCGTCGTCGTCCTCCGTCACGTCGATTTCGTCGACCGCCGGATCCTCGTCCCGGTCGTAGATCCAGTCGGACGCCCACTCCAATCGTTCGGGTTCCCCGGTGATCGTCGCGCTGCCCAGGAGCGTCACGTTCCAGTTCACGTCGCCCCGGCAGGCGTCCTCGATGGAGATGGCGACGCGAGAGTTTCGCCGGAGGTTCTCGAGTTTTCGACCGCCGGTCACGAAATACAGCACCCCATCGCGGTACCCGTACCAGACCGGAGCGACGTGGAGTCGGTCGTCGACGCTCGTCGCGACGTGCGCATTCGCGGGCACGCCCTCGACGAGGGATTCGACTTCGGGTGGAACGGTCATGCGTTCACTACGTCACGTCGGAACATAGGGAGGGCGCGCCGATCCACCGACGGGACCGACCTCGAAGGAAAGGCCGCACTCGACCGAGCCGAGGAAGCAATCCGGGCCGCCACGTCGGGACTTAATGACCTGGCCGTAGTCGGTGGAAGCATGACGACTCCCACGCCGACCGATCTGAAACCGGAACTCCACGCGCAGGTCGAGGACATCGAGACGCCGGCCGTCGTCGTCGATCTCGACGTGATGGAGCGCAACGTCGCTGCCTACGCCGACTTCGCGGACGAACACGACGTGACGCTGCGGTCGCACACGAAGACGCACAAGGTCCCGGCGATCGCACACTGGCAGGCCGAGGTGGGCGGCGGGGGTATCGTTTGCCAGACGCTGAGTGAGGTGGAGGTAATGGCTGCGGCCGGCATCGACGACGTCTACCTCTCGTACATGGTGGTCGGCGACCGCAAACTCGATCGTCTCGTCGCGCTGTCCGGGCGCCTGGATCACTTCGCGACGACCGTCGACGGGCCCGGCAATCTCGACCCGTTGCAGGCGGCCGCCGCCCGCCACGACGTCACCGTGGACGTCGTTCTCGAGGTCGACGTGGGACTGGGTCGAGTCGGCGTTCAGCCGGGCGACCCGGCGGTCGAACTGGCCGAACGGATCGACGCCGCGCCGAACGTCCGCCTGGACGGGGTCATGGGCTACGAGGGCCACGTCGCCTACGGGGACGACCCACCCGAGACCGAGGCCGAACTCGAACGCCGCAGCCTGGCCTGCATGGACGACCTCGCGGAGACGGTCGAAGCCATCGAGGAGGCCGGCATCGAAGTCGGGACCGTCGGCGTCGGTTCGACGGCGACCGCCCGCTACTCCGGTACGCATCCGGTCGTCGACGAGATCCATCCGGGGATGTACCCCTTCATGGACGCTCACCTCGCCGCACTCCCGGGGATCGAGAAGCGCGACTGTGCGCTCACTGTGTTCACGACGGTGATTTCCGCACCGACGGACGACCGCGTGGTCGTCGACGCGGGAAGCAAGTCCATCTCGCTCGAACTCGACGTGGACCCGCTGTACGCTGGCGAGGCCGACGACGCCGTCCGGTACGCCACCGCGTCCGAGGAGCACGGGTGGATCGACGTGAGCGACCCGGATCGTGACCTGTCGGTCGGCGACCGCCTCGCGTTCATCCCGCCACACGTCTGCCCGACCATCAATCTCCACGGTACTCTGGTCGGGGTCCGGGACGGACGGGTCGAAACCGTCTGGTCCGTCCAGGGCCGCGGCAAGGTGAAGTGATTCGGCCGTCCTTCGTCGGTGTGCCCCCCCGTCGTCGATGCCTCCCCGTCCCCGACGGACTGCCGTCGTCGATGGGTTTTAGTCCGGGAGTGACAAGGGCGCCCATGGGCTCACACACCTTCGACGCGTCCGGCGCGAGCGGGCTCGACGACCCGTCGCGGTTCCGCTACTGTTCCCGGGAGGAACTCGTCGCCCCGCTCGAGCTGGACGGCGACGAGGTCGTCGCCGACCTGGGGAGCGGCACCGGGTTTTACACGACCGAGATCGCCCCGTACGCCGACACCGTCCACGCCATCGACGTCCAGCGGTCGATGCACGAGTACTTCCTGGCGAAGGAGGTTCCGAAGGCCGTCGAACTGACGACGGCGGAGGTCGGCGACCTCCCCTTCGCGGACGGCGCCTTCGACGCCGCGTACTCGACGATGACCTACCACGAGTTCGTGAGCGACGACGCGCTCGCCGAACTCGCCCGGACGATCGCCGGCGGCGGTCGCCTGGTGCTCGTCGACTGGAGCGCGAACGGGGCCGGCGAGGCCGGGCCGCCGCCGGGAGAGCGCTTTTCGCTCGCCGACGCCCGTGAAGCGCTCGAAAGTTCGGGATTCGCAGTCACCGAAGGGACCGAGCGGCCGGAGACGTTCCACCTCGCGGCGACCCGCGTCGACCTGTAATCGTCCTCCGGTTTGACGGACCTATCGGACGGTCCGCGGACCGTTCCCGGACGCGGCGTCGAACTCCTCTTCGTCGACGATTTCGTCGCCCTTGCCCCGTTCCCGGGCGTAGGGATCCGTGATCAATTCGGAATCGGGTTCGGAGTCACCGTCCGCAGCGTTTTCGTCCGCCGGTTCTTCCGGGGCGGTGTCGGGGTCCGGGAACGGGCTCTCCCAGTCGACGTACTCCGCCCGGAGGATCTCGCTGACGACCCGCCCGAGGTCCGCCATGCCGCCGTCGATCTTCGAGACGACGGCCCACTCGTGGAGGGAACGTTCCCAGGCGCCGTCCTCGAGGACGGTTTCGATCTCCGCACGTCGGTGGTCGTGGTCGGTCCCGATATCGGACGCTTCGTCCCAGTCCGATTCGTAGGGTTCGACTTCCGGGGGTTCCGGTAAGGACGCGGGTAGTTGCATGAAACGAGTACGTCGTATCGGGGGATAAACCTTCTCGGCAGGACGCCCGCCAGCCCCCGACGGGACCGTTCGAGGCCGTCGTGGTTCCCGTTCGATCGGCCGAGAGATCGGGGTCGAACTGACTGAGATACTGTTTTCACCCCGGGGGCATTCTTTTCCCCTGATGTATCCCCTCTTCGTCTATCTGGGGCTGGCGGTCGTGGCGACCGCCGTCATCTGGAAGGGGAGCGAGCGCCTGGAAACGTCGGCGGAACGACTCAGCAGGCACTACGGCCTCCCAGTGGCAGTTCACGGTGCCGTCGTCGTCGCCGTCGGGTCGAGTTTCCCCGAGTTCAGTTCCGTCGTGATCAGTACCCTCCTGCACGGCGAGTTCGACCTCGGGGTCGGTGCGATCGTCGGGAGCGCGATCTTCAACCTGCTCATGATCCCGGCGCTGTCCGCGCTCGTCAGCGAGGAACTCGAGGCGACCCGCGACATCGTCCACAAGGACGCCCAGTTCTACATCATCAGCGTGCTCGTCCTGTTCATTACCTTCGCGCTCGGCGCGACCTACGTCCCCGGCGGGACGAACGAGGCCGCCATCCTCACGCCGGCGCTCGCGGTCCTCCCGCTGGGGACCTACGGTGTCTACGTCTTTCTCCAATACCAGGACACGCAGGATCACGTCTCCGCCGAGTCCGTCGACGTCGAGCCCGCTCGCGAGTGGGGGACGATGGTGATTGCCCTCGTCCTCATCGCCGTCGGCGTCGAGGGCATCGTCCGCTCCGCCCTCGGGTTCGGCGCCATCTTCGACACGCCGAGTTTCCTCTGGGGCCTGACCGTCATCGCCGCCGCGACCAGCCTCCCCGACGCGTTCGTGAGCGTCAGGGCCGCACAGTCCGACGAGGACGTCACCAGCCTCACGAACGTCCTCGGGTCGAACACGTTCAACCTCCTCGTCGCCATTCCCGTGGGCGTCCTCCTCGCGGGGACGGCAACCATCAATTTCCTGGCTGCGATTCCCATGATGGGCTTTCTGGCGTTCGCGACGATCGTGTTCATCGTCTTCACCCGCACGGACCTGGAACTCACCGATCCGGAAGCGTACTTGTTCATCGTCCTCTACCTGCTCTTTCTCGGTTGGATGGTTCTGGAAACCGCCGGGGTCATCGAAACGGTACAAGGAATTTAGGGTTCCCTCGAAGAACGGCAGTTCTGGCGGCGTATTTAGTCATTATTTATTATCCAAGATCCCTTCCATCCCGAATTATGAGTGGGGAGAATCCAGACGATCGCGAGAACCGACCGGACGGATCGGACGAGGGAGACGTTTCGTCCGGCGACCGAAGCCAGCCTCATCAAGAAGATAGAAGCGGGGAACCGCGTCGGTCCCCTCGACGGCCGTCTCGCCAGGAAGGGCCGGATGAAAAGGAAGGCCGACCCGAACCGGAAGGACGTGGGCGACGGGATGGGGCTCACGAACCATCGCCCCAATATCGACGGGGAGAACGGGTTCGGCGGACGGCCGGACGGTCGATCGTCGATCAGTTGCAGGAACCGACGTCGATGACGTTCCTGCAGTACAACGTCGCGGTCTTTCTGGCGGTCGGATTAGGGTACGCGGTTACCATGTTTTTGGCGACGGAGCTCTCCGGCACCGGTGGCGCTTTCGGCAGCAATAGTGCCTTCGTCGGCGCCGGGTTTGCCCTCGCAATGGGACTCATGATGTCGCCGTTGATCGCGGCGATTAACGGCGCCGTGATCGGCCTCCGGTATCAGGAGGGACGAAAGCTGGTGTCCGCCAATAGCTTCGTTGGCTCGGGGGTCGGCGTCGTCGTGATGGCGGTCGTGTTGTTCGTGTCGTTGGCTATTTTTTCGCCGGGGGGCGGAGACGGTGGGGGCGGCAGTTTTCCGTTCGGTCCGGTCATCGGTTTCCTGATCGGCGTCGGGCTTACGGGAGCCATCGCGACGTATTTAACGAAGACTATCCAGTAGGGCGTTCAAGCACCCGGTGAAAACACCCCCGTGGCCGACTCACATACCCTCGGGACCTTTATTTCGATACAGGTCTGTCGCCCGGGTATGCAGGCCTTCACCGTTCCGCCGCCGGTCGAGCGCGGGGACCGAGTCGCTATCGTGGCCCCGGCCTCGAATTCGGCAGCCGAGTTCCCGCACGTCTACGAACTCGGCCTCCGGCGGATCCGCGAGAACTTCGACCTCGAGCCCGTGGAGTACCCGACGGCGACGAGGTCGGCGGAGTGGCTGGCGGACAACCCCGGGGCCCGCGTCCGGGACGTGATGGACGCGTTCCGGGATCCGGAGATCTCGGCGGTGATCGCGAACATCGGCGGCAACGACCAAGTGCGGATCCTCGAGCACCTCGACCCCGAGACCCTCCGGGACAATCCGACCCGGTTCTACGGGTGGTCCGACAACACGCACCTGGCGCTGACGCTCTGGAACGAGAGAATCGTCTCCTATTACGGGGGGTCCACGCTGCTGGAGTACGCCATGGACGGGGAGATGTTCGATTACACCGTCGAGTTCCTCGAACGGGCGCTGTTCGAGGACTCGCTTGGCGAACTCCGGGAAGCCGAGGAATTCACCGACGAGACCGGCGACTGGCCCGATCCCGACTCGCTCGACGTGCCCAGGGAAACCGAACCGAACCCCGGTTGGACCTGGGCCGGCGACGAATCGTCAGTTTCCGGGCGCGTCTGGGGAGGGTGCTTCGAAGTGATCGTCGACCGTTTCCTCGCCGACGTCGACCTCCCCGACCCTGACGCGCTGGACGGGGCGATCCTCGCCATGGAGACCTCGGAACTCATCCCCCATCCGGGGGAAGTGGCGTCGTACCTCCAGGCCCTGGGCGAGCGCGGACTCCTCGAACGGTTCGACGGGGTCCTCGTCGGCCGACCCGCGGCCCGGTCCCACGATGAGATGTACGATCAGCCCGCGCCGTGGCGCGAACGCTACCGTGAACGCCAGCGCGAGGAAATCGAACGGATCGTCACTCGATACAACCCTGCGGCCCCGATCGTCTTCGACCTCGAGTTCGGCCACACCTACCCGACCGCGCCGATCCCGATCGGCGGACGGGTCGAGATCGACCCCGGTCGCGAACGGATCGCCTTCGAGTGACTCACTCGCCGGGGTCGGCCCCGACGTCCATTCGGTCCATCACGTCGTGGAGTTGTTCCATCCGCTGTTCGCGGGCGGCGTCGCGCAGGGCTTGCTGGTTCTCGGTGGGACACGAGAGGTCGGGAACCGGCGACGGGACGCCGTCCTCGTCGAGCGCGACGAAGGTGAAAAACGAGGTCGTCGTCTCCCGGGGCTCGCCCTCGCGGGGGTCCTCCGCGCGAACGTCGACCTTGACGTCGACGCTGGTCCGTCCGGTGTCGAAGACGTAGGCCTCGACGACGGCGACCTCGCCCTGATCGATGGGGCTGATGAAGTCGACATGGTCCATCGCTGCCGTGACGCACTGCAGGCCGGAGAACCGCATCGCCGCGATGGCGCCCGCGAGGTCCATCCAGTGGAGGACGACACCCCCGAGCGCCCGGCCCAGCGTGTTCGTGTCGTTGGGCAGGAGCATCTCCGTCATCTCCGTGTACGAGTCCATGAGGGTTGCGGATTCGTCGGGGTCGGCCATGCGGAGTACTCCCGGGCCCACCGTAGATAAGTGTCGGCCCGCCACGCTCCCCTTCCGACGGGTCCGACAACCGTAAAAGCGGGCGGGCTGAATGGCTCCTTAATGACCGAGCCCGCCGAGGTGACCGAGGGCAGGGAGCCCCTCCCCGAGCCGGATTCGGAGGGCGACGGGGCCGTCACCGTCGTCGGTACGGCTCACGTTTCCTCCGACAGCGTCGAGGAGGTCCGGGAGACGATCGATCGCGAGCGGCCGGACGTCGTGGCCGTCGAACTCGACGAAGGGCGGTACCGCCAGCTCAAGGGCGAGACGCCGGACGACCTCGACTCGCGGGACCTCCTCCGGGGCAACACAGTCTTCCAGTTCATCGCCTACTGGATGCTCTCGTACGTGCAGACCCGCCTCGGCGAGCGTTTCGACATCGAACCGGGGGCCGACATGAAGGCCGGGATCGAGGCCGCCGAGGAGCACGGTCTCGGGCTTGCCCTGGTGGACCGGGAGATCCAGACCACGATGCAGCGATTCTGGACGCGCCTGTCCGCCGGCGAGAAGTTGCGGATGATCGGCGGGCTCGCCCTGGGCGTCACCGATGTCCTGACCGCTGGGGTCACCCTCGGAATCACCTTCGGAACGATGTTCGGGTTGCTCGCGGGACTGGCCATCGCGCCCCTGGTCGGCCTGGGGACCGTCGCGACGCTGGGACTCACCGGCACCACCTCGCTGGCGTTCGTCGGCGGGGTCGTCGCCGGGGCGGCCGCCGGCCTGTTCGTCGGCGCGCTTTTCGTCCCGTCGATCGGCGGAGCGCCGACGTGGCTGCGGGGCGTCGCCGGCGCCGGCCTCGGCGTCGCCGTCGGCGTCTGGATCGTATTGAGCGAACCCTCGATCGCCCTCCTGCCGGGCGTCGGAACGCTGTCGGACCTGGGGAGGCTTACCCTCCGGGGCGTGACCGGGCTGATCGCCGGCGGAGCCGTGGGCGGTCTCGTGGGACTGCTCGTCGGTCTCGCGCTCGACGCGGTCGTCGAGGAACCGGCGGAACTGGACGAGGAGTTCGACGTCGAATCGCTGACCGACACCGACGTCGTGACGGCCATGATGGAGGAGTTCCGGCGCTTCTCACCCGGCGGCGCCGAGGCGCTCATCGACGAGCGCGACGCCTTCATCGCCCACCGCCTGCACGCCCTGCGGGAGGCGGGGTACGACGTCGTGGCGATCGTCGGGGCCGGACACCGGGAGGGGATCGTCGAATACCTCGAACATCCGGATCGGCTCCCGCCGATGGAAACGGTGACGGGGCGAGCCTCTGGCAGCCGGTTCTCGCTGTACAAGCTGTTCGGCTACCTCATGACGCTGGGCTTCGCCGTCTTCTTCCTCCTCCTGTTGCTCGGTGGGGCGAGCAACGCCTTCATGCTGAAGGTGTTCGGCGCCTGGTTCCTGTTCAACGGCGCGTTCGCGTTCGGCCTGGCGAAGCTCGCGGGCGCGCACTGGAGTAGTAGCGCGGTGGGCGGCGCCGTCGCCTGGCTGACGAGCCTGAACCCGCTGTTGGCGCCCGGCTGGTTCGCCGGCTACGTCGAACTCCGGTACGAATCGGTGAACGTGGCCGACATCTCCCGGCTCAACGAGATCCTCTCCGACGAGGAAACCCCGATCCGCGACCTGGTGAGCCGGATGTTCGACGTGCCGCTGTTCAAACTCATCATGGTCGTCGCGATGACGAACATCGGGAGCTTCGTCGCCAGCATGCTGTTCCCCTTCGTCGTCCTGCCGTGGCTCGCGCCGGAGGTCGGCGGCATCGGCGGCGTCGCCGACCTGATGTGGCAAGGCTTGAACAACGGGGTCGACATCGCCGCGGGGCTCCTATGAGGTTCTCGACGAAGGAGCTGCTCGACTTCTCGGTCGCCTGGGTCGTCCTGGGCCTCGCCTTCGGGGTCCTCCTCGCGGGCGGACCGCAGGCGCTCCTGTCCGGCGGAGCGGTCGTGCTGGCGTTCCTCGTCGGGTTCGCCACCGCGGGGGTCGGGTTCCTGCTCCACGAACTCGCCCACAAGGTCGTCGCCGTCCGGTTCGGGCAGGTCGCCGAGTTCCGGGCGGACTACAACATGCTCGTGCTCACGCTGTTGAGCGCGATGGCGGGGTTCCTGGTGGCGGCACCCGGGGCCGTGCACCACAGGGGCCGCGTCAGCCTTCGCGAACGCGGGTTGATCTCGCTGGCCGGACCGGTGACGAACCTCCTCCTGATCGTTCCGTTCGCCGCGATGATGCTGGCGTCCGGCGAGCTCGTCCGCTTCGTCGGCGAAAAAGGAGTCCTCATCAACGCCCTCCTGGCCGCGTTCAACATGGCCCCGTACGGCCCCCTCGACGGCCGGACGGTGCTGAAGTGGAACAAGGCGGTCTTCGTCGCCGTGTTCGTTCCCAGCCTTGCGCTCGCCCTGTTCGTCTTCGTCGGGCCGCTGATCGTTTGAGAAGCCGTGTTGACCCGGCCCCGTGACGGAACCTACTTGTGACGGGAGCCATGCGGTCGGGGTATGCAGTCCTCGCGACGGTCATTCCTGAAGACGAGTGGACTCGCAGCCCTCCTGGGAGTCGTCGGAACGGCCGGGTGTCTCGAAACCGTCGACGACGCGGTCGGCGGCGGCCCCCCGGACTACGCGAACTGGCTCTACGACCCCGCCGAAGTGTACGACTCGGACTACGTGGGCTTCGGCACGTTCGACGTCCAAAGCGTCTACGAGAACGAGGACGAGCTACCCGAGGGGATGATGGATCAGGTCGAAGAGGCGAACGAGGAGGCCGATTTCGTCGACCTGGACGCCATGGAGAACGTGACTGGCATCGCGTACGGGCTTCCCAACCAGGACCTGGGCGGGGGCTCGATGGTTGTTTCCGGCGAGTTCGACGTCGACGCGATCACCGCCGAGATCGAGAACGAGGCCCCCGAGGAGTACGAGACGACCACGCACGGCGATTTCACGCTCTATACGATGACGCGGGAGCACCCCGCCGAGGACGGCCCCGACACGAACTCGGCGACGGTCGCCGTGTCCGGCGACCACGTCCTCGTCGGCGGGATGCAGGCGCCCGGGGTGACGAGCGCGGACGCCGTGACGACGATGATCGACGCCGGGGGCGGCGACGTCCCTCGACTCCACGAGGAAAACGAAGACGCCGACGAACTCGTGTCGCAACTGGGCGACGCGACCCTCGTCGTCGGTGGGACGTTCGACGCTGATCTCACGAACTTCACGGACGACGCGACGCCCGACGAAGTGGTCGACGCGGTCGACGACCTCGTCGCGGTCGGCGTCGCCAGCGACGTGGACGGCGACAGCGTCGAGCACACGATGGCGTTGGTATACGCGACCGAGGACGATGCCTCGACGGAGGACGTGGAAGACGCCCTCGATCGGGTCGAAGAAACGAACGACCCGGCGGGCGACCAGCTGGAGGACCGCTCCGTTTCCAGGGACGGCCGGGCCGTTCTCGTCTCGACGACCGGCGAGACCGAGGCCCTGTTCGAACCCTTCGGTCTGTTCGGCGGCGGACCCACTGACACCGCGACGGCGTCCGGCTCGGCTTCGGAAAGCCGGTCGGAGAGCGTGCCCCAGGTCAGGTTCGATTTCCAGTACCGGGACGACGGCAAGGTCGAGATCACTCACCGGAGTGGTGACCACGTGAACAACGCGCTCCACGTCCGGTACCAACACGACGGGGCGGAGGTGACCGAGAGCTGGTCGAGTTCCGACGCGATCGTGGCCGGCGATCGGTACGTGACCCAGCGGGCGCCCGACCCGGGAAGCAAGCTCCTCCTCGTCTGGGTCGACGGGGACCGATCGGCCGTGCTCGGGTCCTACGTCGTTCCCGAGTGAGGTTTCGTCGTGCGCGGACGGCCCAATCGACCCCCGACGCTTATTTCGGTCGGTGCGCCAGTCGTGAATACATGAGTCGGTCCGGAGCGGCGGGGCCCAGATCGACCGGTTACACCCTCGAGACCGTCGAGGTGTCGACATGGTAACGGGCATCGAAGCCGGCTTGATCGACGTCCTCGCGGTGTTCATCATCGCTGCCGCCGTCGGCGTCTTCGTCGCCAAAGTGGGGCGGTTTCCATACACGATCGCGCTCCTGGTCGCCGGCTTCTTCGCCTCGCTGGCCGGGGTAACGCTCGACATCGAACTCACCCACGACGTCATCTTTCTCGTCTTGCTTCCACCGCTGCTGTTTCAGGGGGCCGCGACCACCGACATCGAGTACTTCCGCCGGAACCTCTCCGCGATCCTCCTCCTGGCGGTCGTCGGCCTCGGAATTTCCATCCTGGTCGTCGGGATTGGCGTCCACTACGCGTTCGGATACGGCCCCCTCGTGGCGCTGCTTTTCGCGACGATCGTGCTGCCGACGGACCCCGTCTCGGTCCTGGCGATTTTCGATGAACTCGGGGCTCCCGATCGCCTCTCGGTGCTCGTCGAGGGCGAGAGTCTGCTGAACGACGGCGTGGGCGTCGTCGTCTACGCCGCACTCCTCGAGCTGATCCTCGCTGGCACGACGGTCGAGGAAGTGACATTCGACGCCGTGGTCGACCTGTTCCTGGGAATTTTCATCGCGAGTACGGGCGGAGCCGTCGTCGGTTTCCTGGCGGGATACTCGGTCTATCGGGTGATGATCAACCTCGACGAGCACATGACCGAGATCGTCCTGACGATCGTTCTCGCGTACGGGAGCTTCCTGCTCGCCGAACACTACGTCAGCCGGTTGCTGGGCGAGTATCACTTCAGCGGCGTCATCGCCACCGTCGTCGCGGGGCTGTTGATCGGGAACCGGGGTGCCGAGTACGCAATGAGTCCACGAACGAAGCTGTCGGTGTTCAATACCTGGGAGACCGGTGCCTTCATCGTCAACACGTTCATCTTCGTCCTGATCGGGGTCAAAACCCCGCTCCGCCAGATCATCGACAACGGCGAACTCCTGTTGCTTACCATCCCGCTCGTCCTCGTCGGACGAGCCGTCGCCGTGTACCCACTCGCCACGATCTTCAGCAGAGTCACCCAACGGGAGATCTCGTTCGAGTACCAGCACGTACTCGTCTGGGGTGGCCTGCACGCGTCGATCCCGATCGCACTGGTGCTGGGGCTTCCCGCGACGCTCGAATCGGGCGTTCCGTTCCCCCATCGGTCCCAATTTCGGGTGCTCGTGTTCGGCATCGCGGCCTTCAGTCTCGTGGTCCAGGGGCTCTCGATGGGGAGGCTGATCGACCGCCTGGGGATCGTCAGGACGACCGAGGAGGAACGCCTCTATCAGCTGCTGATCGGGCGAGCCAGAGCGGTCGACGCCGCCCTCGAAGCCGCCGAGGATCTCTACGAGGACGGCCGAATCCCGCGAGGGGTCTACGAGCGCTTCGACCGAGAGTACGGCACGGAGAAGGAGGACCTCAACGACGCGATATCCAAGTTGCTCTCGGAACACCCCGAGATCCGCGAACGCGAGCGATTCGTCGGGGAACGACAGGTCCTCATCCGCGAGCGGAGCGCGATCGGGAGCGCCGAACGCGACGGCCTGATAAGCACGGACGTGGCCGATGACTTGCTCGACGAGGTAAACCTGAAAATCGACCGGGTGCAGTCCGGCGAAACTACTGTTTCGCGCATGCG
>JBLGCL010000016.1:0-25366 GCA_047617305.1 Natronomonas sp. | reverse complement strand
GGAGCGCGATCGGGAGCGCCGAACGCGACGGCCTGATAAGCACGGACGTGGCCGATGACTTGCTCGACGAGGTAAACCTGAAAATCGACCGGGTGCAGTCCGGCGAAACTACTGTTTCGCGCATGCGCGAGGAGGAAGGCTACGAGGAGTTCTGGCGCCGTCGCGCACGAGAGCGGGGCCTTTTCGAGGAAAACGGAGATGCCGAGGACCCCGAGGAGTGAGAGACTGCCGTGGACGCGACGGCCGAGACGCGGGGACCGGCTGCTCCGACCGGAGCACTTTTGCCCGCCGGGGGTGGCGATTTGTCCATGACCGAGGAGGACGCGGACGAGGAAGGGCTCACGTATGCCGAGGCCGGCGTCGACATCGAGGCGAGCGAGGCCGCGACCGCATCCGTGCTCGACGCGCTCGGGAACGTGGTCGAGACGGCGTACGCCGGCTTGCTCGATATCGGGGACCGGTACCTCGGACTGGCGACCGACGGCGTCGGGACGAAACTCCTGGTCGCCGAGGCGATCGACGACTACTCGACGGTGGGCATCGACTGCGTCGCGATGAACGCCAACGACCTGGTCGCGGCCGGGGTGGATCCGGTCGCGTTCGTCGATTACCTGGCCGTCGACGAACCGGACGACGCACTCTCGGCGGAGATCGGCGAGGGCCTCGCCGCCGGCGCCGAGCGGGCCGGCGTAGGCGTCCTTGGCGGCGAAACGGCGGTCATGCCCGAGGTCGTCGAGGGGTTCGACCTCGCGGGAACCTGTGCCGGCCTGGCGCCGAAGGACGCGGTCTTCGACGGCGAGGCACGACCCGGCGACGTGCTCGTCGGCTGGCCCTCGAGCGGGATTCACTCGAACGGGCTGACCCTCGCCAGGAAAGCGGTCACCCGGGAGTACGAGTACGACGACCCGTTTCCGCCGGATCCGGAGCGGACCATCGGCGAGGAACTCCTCGAACCGACGCGGCTCTACACCGACCTGCTCGAACCGATGCGCGAGCACGCCGTCCGGGCGGCGGCCCACGTCACCGGCGGCGGATGGACGAACCTCACTCGGATGGGCCCGCATCGATACCGGATCGACGATTCGTTCGACGCACAACCGGTGTTCGCCTTCATCGGCGACCTCGGCGACGTCCCGGACGAGGAGCTGCACCGCACCTTCAACATGGGGACCGGGTTCGTCGCGGCCGTCCGCTCCGAAGACCCTGCACGCGACCTCGCCGACGAAACCGAGGGCCGGGTGATCGGGCGGGTCGAGGAACGGGAAGGCAACGGACTGGTCGACGTTCGCGGGCTGCGGCTCGATTGACGCCGCTCCCGGAGAATTCTCCGGGATCAGGAGAGACGGGCCGCCAGATCCGCTTCCGTGACGATGCCGACCGTGTCGCCGTCCTCGGTCACCATGACGGCCTTGTAGTGGTCGAGCAGGCTACTGATCTCGTCCAGCGTCGCGTCGGTCGATACCGTCGGAAAGCTCTCGCTCATGTGTTCCCCGACCGGTTCGTCGCGCGCGGCCTCGTCCAGATGGACGAGATCGCTCTGGCTGATCGATCCCACCGGAACCCCGTCCTCGATGACCGGCAACTGCGAGTACGCCTCCTCCTCCATCCGGTGGACGGCAGTCCGGATGGTGTCCTCGGGGGTGACGCTGACGACGGCCTCGTGCATCAGGTTCTCGGCACGGACGACCTCCCCCTCCGCCTCGTCCAGGGCGTTGACGATCCGTCGCAGTGTGGAGAGTCGCGGATCGACGTCCCCGCCCTCGACGCGGGCGATGAGCGGCTGGGAGACGTCGGCCCGGTCGGCGAGTTCGCTCTGGGTGAGACCGAGGGTCGTCCGGCGCTCACGGAGGTCGGCGGGCGTCGGCAGTTCCATACCGGGGATTACTTCGGGTTATGAATTAAAGCTTCCTCCGATCCTGTGCGGGTCCCGAGTCACGCGTCTTCGTCTTCGTCTTCGTCGGTCTCGTCGAGTTCGACCGTCTCGACGACCTCGAGCGGGACGCCCTTGAGGGCGCCCCCGATGTCGCTTTTCGCCACGCGCTGGGCGTGCTCGCGACTCTCGACGTTGTAGACCTCGATCTCGAGCGCGAGACCCACGAGGGCCGTACCCGCAACCTCGTAAACGCCGTCCCACGGTTCTCCACAGACGGGGCAGTACGCCGGGGCGACGTCAACCTCGACGTAATCGAGGTCCATGTCGTTGAGGCGTTGCCCAGCCTCGCTAACCGCGATCCCGATCGCGTCGTCGATCGTCTCGACGTCGTTGACCACCCAGGCGGCTTCCAGCCCGACGAAATAGTTTCCCATGTGAACGCCTGTGAGACGGAGGGTTTCGTGCTTTGTGGTTTCGCCCCGGGCGCGCATGCAAACGGGATCATCCACATAACTTACGGGAATGTCCAGGTTCGCCGATGGGGTGCATAAGTGTAGTTCGAGTCTGCGTATCATTTACTTGTCGTTGATCCAAGCGTGCTTGAATCGCAAGACAGAGATACGGTAGATACGTATTATAGACCATTATGAATTGATTCAGGCAACAAAGCTTATATACGACCGAGGCTGGAGGATCACTCGAACGACGATGATACGACGGGTGCAACAGTTCGCCCTGTTCGCTGTTTACCAGCTCAGCATCGCCCTCGGGATCGTACTCCTCCCGGTAGCAATAGCGTTCCGACGGATGGGGGTCGTGCTTCCCCTCCACCGATTCATCGACCGGATCGAGGCGGCCTACGAAGGGACTGCCGAATCGACGCGATACCGTCGAACGTAACGCGGACCGGTTTTCCGACCTCAAACGGATCACTGCAGTGACGTCGCAGGGGTACCCGTACGGCGATGAGACGCGCATACGGGGTGGAGTCGGGACGAAACGGGGCCCGCAACCGGCACGGTTGACGCTGACCATCGGTCTTTTATATCCCCACGACCGTAGCGTGTCGATAATGCGTCAACCTACCCGCGACTCCGACGTGCCCCAGAACGTGAATCGGCTCCCGACCGGGCCGTCCGACCCGTACACGCCGGAGGTCGGTTCGCTCCCGACCTCGGATATCTCCGAAGAGGACCTCGAGAACGTCACCAAGACCGGCACCACGACCATCGGCCTGTCGACCGAGGAGGGCGTGGTGATGGCGACGGACATGCGCGCGTCCCTCGGCGGCCGGTTCGTCGCGAACAAGGACGTCCAGAAGGTCGAGCAGGTCCACCCACGGGCCGCACTGACGATGGCCGGTTCCGTGGGCGGCGCCCAGTCGTTCATCCGGTCGCTCCGGGCCGAGGCGGACCTCTACGAGGCGCGCCGCGGCGAGGACATGTCCATGCAGGCACTCTCGACGCTGGCCGGGAACTTCCTGCGCGGCGGGCCGTTCTTCCTCGTCAACCCCATCCTCGGCGGCGTGGACGACGAGGGCTCGCACGTCTACAACGTCGACCCCGCCGGCGGCGTGATGGAGGACGACTACACGGTGACCGGGAGCGGGATGCAACTCGCTTACGGGACCCTCGAACAGGAGTACTCCGACGACCTGACGAACGAGGAGGCCAAACAGGTCGCCGCACGCGGCATCGTCTCCGCCGTCGAACGCGACACCGGTTCCGGTAACGGGATCTACCTCGCCGAAATCACCGAGGAGGGCGTCGAGATCGAGGGCCACAAGGAGTTCGACGAGGTGCTGTAGACGGCGACCCCTTCAGCGGGCGTCGCGTCCGCACTTCCTGTATACGATCTTTCTTTTCACGCCGATCGATCGGTCCTGCCGTCCATCAGCCCGCCAGCTCCATCCTTTATCATTATGTATTCGAAACGCCCAGGTTCGCGCCAACCCCCTTTCCGCGTGGGTGCACTTCTCACGCCCGGCGCAAAGTAATAAGTTTACTATCATTAATGGCCGCGTTCCTCGACGATCACGGGTTTTGCGTATCGAATCTGATATGGGTGCGGATTAGCGGGACGCGTCGTGCTCCACTTTACTTAAGTGGGGGTGGATAATAGGCGGGATTACAGAAACCTTTTCCGCCCCGTCGGAGTGGATCCTATCAATGAGTTCCGGGTGGTTCAGACCATGACGATGGAAGAGCGAATCGAAGAACTCGAGGAGATGCGCGAAGAGGCAGAGCTGGGCGGCGGCGAGGACCGCATCGAGCGCCAGCACGACAAGGGCAAGATGACCGCCCGCGAGCGGATCGACTACTTCTTCGACGACGGTACGTTCACCGAGTTCGACCAGCTCCGAACTCACGACTGTACCAACTTCGACATGGAGGAGAAGAAGATCCGCGGCGACGGGGTCGTGACCGGTTACGGCGAGGTCAACGGTCGGAAGGTAATGGTCTTCGCCCACGACTTCACCGTCTTCGGCGGGTCCCTCAGCAAGGTGTTCGCGGAGAAGGTGACCAAGGCGATGGACAAGGCCGTCGAGATGGGCATTCCGTTCGTCGGCCTGAACGACTCGGCCGGTGCCCGGATCCAGGAGGGCGTCGACAGCCTCGCGGGCTACGCGGAGATCTTCCGGCGTAACACCGAGGCCAGCGGCGTCATTCCGCAAATCTCGGCCATCATGGGTCCGTGCGCCGGTGGAGCCGTCTACTCGCCCGCGATGACGGACTTCATTTTCATGGTCCGGGACACGAGTCAGATGTACATCACCGGGCCGGACGTCATCGAGACGGTCACCGGCGAGGAAGTGACCCACCAGGAACTGGGCGGGGCCACGGTGCACGCCAACGACACCGGCGTCGCGCAGTTCTCCTGCGAGAGCGACGAGGAGGCCCTCGACAAGATCCGTCGGTTGCTCTCGTACCTCCCGCAGAACAACGTCGAGGACCCGCCGCGGGTCGACCCGTGGGACGACCCCGAGAAGGAGCCCGACGCGCTCAACTCGATCGTTCCGGACGATCCCCAGAAGCCCTACGACATTGCGAACGTCATCGACAACGTCGTCGACGAGGACTCCTTCATGGAGGTCGCCGAGAACTTCGCCCAGGAGATCGTCATCGGCTTCGGCCGACTCGACGGTCACTCCATCGGCGTCGTGGGCAACCAACCCCGCGTCAACGCCGGCACGCTGACCGTCGACTCCTCGTGGAAGGCGTCCCGGTTCGTCCGGTTCTGTGACGCGTTCAACATCCCGATCCTGACGTTCGTCGACGTGCCGGGCTACATGCCCGGGACCGACCAGGAGCACCGTGGCATCATCCGCCACGGCGCGAAGCTCCTGTACGCCTACTCCGAGGCGACCGTCCCGCTCATGACGGTCATCACGCGCAAGGCGTACGGTGGCGCGTACTGTGTCATGGCCTCCAAGCAGCTCGGGGCCGACATCAACTACGCGTGGCCCACCGCCGAAATCGCGGTCATGGGCCCGCGACAGGCCGTCAACGTCCTCTACCGTAAGGAACTCGGCGAGATCGAGGGCGAGGAAGCGACCGAGGAACGTCGTCAGGAACTCATCGACGAGTTCCGCGACAAGTTCGCCAACCCCTACGTCGCCGCCGACCGCGGTTACATCGACGACGTCATCGAGCCGAAGAAAACCCGCAAAAAGCTCATCGAGGACTTCGACCTGGTCAAGTCCAAGCGCGAGGAACTCCCCGAGAAGAAACACGGCAACATCCCGCTTTAGGGACCCATGAGCCTCGAACAACAACAGAAAGAGACGGACGAGGGAACGCCGGAGGAGCCGACGACGGTCGAGATCGGCGACGCCAGCATCGAACTGCCGCCGACCGCCGACGACGAGGAGGCGGCTGCCATCGTGGCCGCCATCGGCGCTCACCTCACCGACCAGGAGCAGATGGCTGCTGCGGCCGCGATCGCCGCCGCTTCCGGCGGTCGCGACTGGCGTGGCGAACGGTGGTCGTACGCGGGTCGCCTCCGTTCGACCGGCATCGGTCGTCGGAACGTCCGGGTACCCCTCGACACGCCATGCGACCCGTGGACCGCCGCCGGTCGCGCGAACCGGTTCTGATCCGTAACGGGTTGCCAGTCGGCCGGTGACCCGGCGCCGCGGGCCGGGAGGCTCGATCGCGGTCCGATTTTTTCGTTCCAGTAGCGGTACGTATCCGACGAATAGGACCCCAGAACCCCCGGGGGATCCCCGGTTTTCGGGCGCGTATCGATAAAGTAAGGTAGGGCCCTCTCAATGCTCCGCGTAGGATGTTCGACAAGGTCCTGGTCGCCAATCGTGGCGAAATCGCCGTGCGCGTGATGCGCGCATGTGAGGAATTGGGTATCGACACTGTGGCGGTGTACAGCGAAGCCGACAAAGAATCGGGGCACGTCCGGTTCGCGGACGAGGCGTACAACATCGGTCCGGCTCGGGCTGCTGACTCCTATATCGACCACGAGTCCGTGATCGAGGCTGCCAAGAAGGCCGACGCGGACGCGATTCACCCCGGCTACGGTTTCCTGGCCGAGAACGCCGAATTCGCCGGCAAAGTCGAGGACACTGAGGAGATCACCTGGGTCGGTCCGTCGAGCGCATCGATGAAGCGCCTGGGCGAGAAGACCGAGGCGCGTTCGATCATGTCCGAAGCGGACGTGCCGATCGTGCCGGGCACGAAGGATCCCGTCGAGGACCCCGAGGAGATCGAGGAGTTCGCCGAGGAACACGGCTACCCCGTGGCCATCAAGGCCGAGGGTGGCGGTGGCGGCCGCGGCTTCAAGGTCGTCCGGTCGGCCGACGAGATCGAGGACAAGTTCGAGAGCGCCCAGCGCGAGGGCGAGGCCTATTTCGACAACCCCTCCGTGTTCGTCGAGCGCTTCCTCGAGAACCCGCGTCACATCGAGGTGCAGATCCTGGCGGACCACCACGGCAACGTGCGCCACCTCGGCGAGCGTGACTGCTCGCTCCAGCGCCGCCAGCAGAAGCTCATCGAGGAGGGCCCGAGCGCGGCCATCAACGACGAGCTTCGCGACGAGATCGGCGAGGCCGCCCGCGAGGGCGTCCGCGCGGCCGAGTACACGAACGCCGGGACGGTCGAGTTCCTCGTCGAGGAGGACGAGGACCGCGAGAAGGGCGAGAAGCTCGGTGCCGACACGAACTTCTACTTCCTGGAGGTCAACACCCGGATCCAGGTCGAGCACACCGTCTCCGAGGAACTGACCGGCATCGACATCGTCAAGTGGCAGCTCCGGGTCGCCGCCGACGAGGAGATCGACTTCTCGCAGGACGACGTGGAGCTCCGCGGCCACGCGATCGAGTACCGGATCAACGCCGAGAACGCCGCCGACGAGTTCGCACCGGCCTCGGGCGGCACGCTCGAGACCTACGACCCGCCGGGCGGCATCGGCGTCCGGATGGACGACGCGCTCCGACAGGGCGACGAACTCGTGACGGACTACGACTCGATGATCGCGAAGCTCATCGTCCACGCCGAGGACCGCGACGAGTGTATCGAGCGCTCGAAGCGGGCCCTTCGCGAGTTCGACATCGAGGGGGTCGTCACCATCATTCCGTTCCACCGGATGATGCTCCGCAACGAGGAGTTCCTCATCGGTCGCCACAGCACCAAGTACCTGGACGACCACCTCGACCACGACAAGATCGAGGAGGCCCAGGAGAAGTGGGGCACCGAGACGACGGTCTCCGAGGAAGAAGCGGAAGAGGTCACGGAACGCGACTTCACCGTCGAGGTCAACGGTAAGCGTTTCGAGGTCAACCTCGAGGAACGCGGCGGCGGCGCGATCGACCTCGACGACCTCGACATCAGTGGCGCGGGCGGCGGTGCTGCCCAGCAGCAGCGACCCGAGGCCGCCGGCTCCGAAGGCGGCGACGGCGGCGGCGCTGCCGGCGGCGAAGGTGTCATCGAAGCCGAGATGCAGGGCACCATCCTCGAAGTCAACGTCGAGCCCGGTGACGAGATCGCCGCGGGCGACGTCGTCTGCGTTCTCGAGGCCATGAAGATGGAGAACGACATCGTGGCCGATCAGGCCGGGACGGTCGAGAAGGTCCCCATCGAGGAGGACCAGAGCGTCGACATGGGCGACCCGCTGGTCGTCCTCGAGTAACGTCCGGACAACGGACCGGTTCCGGCTGTTCTGGGGGACGAAGACGGAATTTTTCGGCGACAGTCGGACAGCGGAAACGCCGCCCGTTCTGGAAACGCGCGGTTTCGAACCGGGGGATTCGACGGTTTCGGGAGGGGTATCCCGGCGGTACGTCGGCCGAAAAATTCGAAGGCGGTCGGTCGAAACGATTCGTCCGTTTCGGGTGGCCTCAGGCCGGTTCGGTCGGTTCCTCTTCCTCGTCCTCCTCGTACTCGAACCCACCGGCCATGGCCACGTACAGTGCGACCGCGAGGCCGCCGAACAGGACGAGGAAGGCCAGGATCGCCACGATCAGTGCCGAGGTTTCGATTGCTGCCATGGTTATTCACCTCCCTCCGTCACGAGACTATCGGTCGACTCCTGTCCGGTCACTTCTTCCGTAACCGTGTCGCGGCGTTCCTTGACCAACGAAGCCACGACCGCCGAGATCATGATCAGGAACGGTGCGATCAGGCCGGGCTGATCGACCGCGTTGCGCAGGATCGAGTAGCCCAGCGCGACCGGCACGACGATCCGGACGAGCCAGTCGAACCACACGCCGATGTGGAAGTCGCTGACCTCGTTCGCGGTTTCCCGAATGCGATCGGCACCGTACACCCAGCCGAAGATGAGGGTTTCACCGAACGCGATCATCGGGAGCGTGAACGTCGCGCTGGACGTGTCGAGGATCGTGAGCACCTGGAGGGCCGTGCCGGGGGAGAACCCGAGCGGACCCTCCAGCGCGATCCCGACACTGAAGATGGCGCCGAACCCCGTGAGGACGTTCAACGCCTGTCGACGTGGGATGTCGAGCTTTTCGTGGAACGGTCCGACGGCGGCCTCCAACAGGGACAGCGACGACGACAGTCCGGCCATCGTCAGCATGAGGAAGAACAGGCCGCCGGTGAATGCTGCCGTCAGATCCCCGCCCGGGAGTTTGGCGAAGGCTTCCGGCAGGACGACGAAGGAGAGGCCGATGCTCTGGGTCACCGCCTCCGTCGGGTTCTGGAACGACGCGAACAGGACGGGGAAGATCGCGAACCCAGCCAGGAACGCGAACCCGGTGTTGGCGAACGCGATGATGAACGCGTTGTTCGAGATGTCCTGTCCTTCCGGTTGATACGACGCGTAGGTGATCATGATCCCCAGCGCGACGCTGAGGGTGAAGTAGATCTGCCCGAACGCGTTGATCCAGACGTCGGCGTTCAGAATCTTGTCGAACTGTGGTTCGAGATAGAAGTTCAGGCCCTCGATCCCACCCGGCAGCGTGAGTCCCCGGATGGCGAGGACGATAACCAGGATCCAGATCGCCGGAACGAGCAGTTTGTTCGCCCGTTCGAGGCCGTCGGACACCCCGAACCACAGGACCCCGTAGTTGATCGCCCACACGAGGATGGCCCCGACCACGGGGAGCCACCACGTGAGGAACTCCTGGAAGAAGTACGCGTTCGTGCCGCCGTCCATGCCGGCCCACGGCTGGGTGAACGAGAAGAAGATGTACATCAGCGCCCAGCCCAGGATCACGACGTAATACGTGTTGACGATGAACCCGTTGAGCACCGCCCACCAGCCGATGAATTCGCTCTCCTTGATCTTCTCACGTATCGCCAGCGGCGTGGTCAGTTGCGTGTCTTCACCCAGTGCGATTTCGATGATGAGGACCGGAATCCCCGCCAGCAACAGCGCAGCGAGGTACGGGACCAGGAACGCCCCGCCACCGTTGGCGTACACCTGGTAGGGGAAGCGCCAGATGTTCCCGAGGCCGATGGCTGATCCGGTTGCAGCTAGTATGAAGCCGATTCTCGTGCCCCATTCTTCTCGGTCTTGTGCCATGCGCTCACCTCACTACATATAGCGATAGATCTTCTTATAATAGTAACGGATTTGATCAGTATGGTTAGCAGATAGTAAGGAAAACTCTGTCTGAAATATCTGTGGACTTTTAAAAACCGGTGCGTAGATTGATCCGTTTCGAGATACTTTGTCAGTCCGGATCATCGAATGTCCGACTCTCAAAACGGCGGACCTACCTCAAGCCGGCGGACGACGGAGTATATTACACACTGAATATGAACGTTGCGGACACAGTCGGAAATATTTGATGTTTTTTCCACGTACTTACTCCTATTTCGATAATTACTCAGATCTGATCATAGCAGGTCTGGAAGAAGTATTGACTAATGTTCGGATTCGAACGTATATGCACACATTGTCGAAAGCGGAAGTTCAAATTTTTCCCCAGTAACGGGCGATTCCATCGGCACCAGCGGTCCCTCGAGCGATACCCGAGGAGCGCGGGCACGCCAGCCCTCTCGGCACGGGTGATACGGCTCTCGACGCGGTCACGCCTCCCCGTAGACGGGGACCGCCGCACCGCTGATGACCCCGGCGGCGTCCGAACAGAGGAACAGCATGACGTCGGCGATGTCGGTCGGATCCACCCACTCGTCCTTCGGCTCCATCATCTCCCGGTTGGTCGGCGTGTCGATCATGCTCGGCATGACGCAGTTGGCCCGGACCGACCCGAGGTTTTCCTCGGCGATCGTTTCCGTCAACAGTCGGATGCCGGCCTTCGAGATCCGGTAGGGGCCGTCCCCCTCGCCACCCTCGAGCGACGATCGGGCGCTCACGCTGACGATCGCGCCGTCCGTTTCGCCGAGATGGGGCAGGGCGTGCTTGCTCGTCAGGAACGCCGACTTCAGGTTCACCCCCATCAGCAGGTCGAAGGTTTCCAGATCGGTGTCCTCGATCGGCGTCCCGCCGCGCCAGGTCCCCGCGACGTTGCAGAGGTAGTCGACCCGGCCGTGATCGTCGATCACGGACTCCACCGTCGATTCGACGCTCTCCTCCATCGTCAGGTCGGCTTCGTAAAAGGACTCGTACGCGGATTCGTCGAGCAGCGAGTCGTCCGAATCCGGTGCGATCAGGTCGACCGCACAGACGGTCGCCCCGGCGTCGGCGAACCGGTCGGCAACGGCGCTGCCGAGGGCGCCACAGGCCCCCGTTACGATCGCCACTCTATCCGCGAAGTCGAACGAGACGGGCATGGATCTCACCAGGCGCGCTTGAAGGATAAAGTCAGTCCTCGGAACGGCCGAGTTCACCCACAGCTTTCCGCGACCGTAACGCGCATCGTCCGGGATCGGGGGCCGTCACACTCCACGAACAGGATCGACTGCCAGGTCCCGAGTTCCAACTCGCCGTCCCTGACGGGAATCGCCGCACTCGCTCCGAGAAGCGTGGCCCGGAGGTGGGCGTCGGCGTTGTCGTCGATCCGGTCGTGGGCCCAGTCCCGGTCACTCCGTCGGGGACGACGTCCGCCACGCGATCGGTCACGTCGACGGTCGTCAGGCGAGCGTCGGTGGATATTGAAAGCGTCTCAATGTCGTCCAGGACGGGACCACCGATCAAAAGCGTCGGGACGGTTCGGCGACCCTCAGGCGAGCCAGTCCTCCGGCTTCGTGTCGTAGTCCACGTCGTCCGCCGCGAGGTGTACGACCGTCCCCCACGGGAGGTCCTCTTCCTCGAACGATTCGCCGTCGTATCGGATGAGTCGGCCCGTCTCCTCCGGTTCCGGCTCGCGGTTGCGGCGCCTGGCGACCTCGATCTCGTGGTCGTCCAGTTCCTTGACGATCGTCATCAGGTTGACCGGACGGCCCCAGAGTTCGAACACGCGTTCGAGCACGCGCTTTGCCTGCGGGACGTCGAGCGCCACCCCGTTGTACTCGTGACCCAGCAGCAGTTCGTTGCGGTTCTCGTAGTTGCCGTCGTAGACGGCGATCGTCGGCTTCCCGAAGTTGGTGAACTGCAACAGGAGTTTCTTCTTGACGTCCTCGTAGTCCGTGCTGGCGACGCGGTTCTCGCCGGTGGCGTGGGAGAACTCGTACGTGAAGTAGTCGTTCTCGTCGACGAACTCCTGGGTGAGAAACTCGTCGACGAACGTCACGTCGTTGTGGCTCTCGCGGATCTCCCGCATCCGATCCCAGCCGGCGGTGAACTCGACGTCTTCGATCGCCGCTTCGATCGCCGGGTAGCGATCGGTGTCGAAGACGTACCGACCGATCCGTTCGAGTTCCGACCGACCGATCCGGGCCAGGAACCCCCGGTTCTGTGGCTTGATGAGGGAGTAATGGCGCCGGGCCAGGCCCTCGTAGGTCAGGACCTTCCACGGGTAGCGATCCACGTCGATCTCGCCGTCGCGAGCCCGGTCGAGCGCCTCGTCGTCGACGTAGCGGTCGTCGACCTCCTCGAGGGCGTCGAGCCCGTCGGGATGGATTCGATCTATCGCGGCCGGCGGTTCGAGGCGTTCGAGAACGGCGTCGAAGTCGACGGCTTCAGGCAGGTTTCGCCAGGAAACGTCCTCGACGCGAAGCAGCCGCTCGATCACCTCGCGACGGTTCGTCGTGTTCTCGACGTAGGTCCAGAGTTCGTTGCCCAGTTTGTAGGGGTTCAATCCGGGGGACCCGAGCACGCGCGCCTGGTGGTCCGCGTAGTCGATGAACTCGTCCGCGCCGGCGAAGGCCTCGTCGCCCATCATCTTCGATTCCCAATAACTGGCCCACCCCTCGTTCATCACCTTCGTCATCTTCTGGGGCGCGAAGTAGTAGGCCTCCTCCCGCAGCATGTCGAGGACGTCCCGCTGCCATGCTTCCATCTCGGCGGCCTTGCCGGCGTCCCCGTCGTACTGTTTCCCGTGGGCCAGCAGGAATGCGAGCAGGTCCTTCTCGGGTTCGGCGGGGAAGGAGACGGCGTCCTCGTCGTCGGCCCGGCCCTCCAGCCACTCCTGATCGAACACCTGCGCCTGCACTTCGTCCGAGAGGCCCAGTTCCTCCAGTTTCTCGGCCAGGTCGTCGGGGACCTCCCGTTCGTCCCCCTCCTCACGGGCTTTCGAGAAGGGTCGGTGCTGGTCCACGTTGTCCTCCAGCACCAGCGCGTTGTCGATCCACTTCTCGACCTCGGCCCGGTCGATCTCCGGGTCCTGCATGTACGACTGGATCTTGTCCGCGTGACGCTCCAGCATCGCCGCTGCGTCGGGCGTCTCGTCGGCGAACAGGCCGAACCACTCGTTGTTCGCGAAGAAGTCGGCGTGGGCCTCGACGTGCGTGATGACCGCTTTCTGGTCCGCCAGGTCGTTCGACTCCTGGAGGAACGCGTGAGACGGCCGGTCGTTGTTGACGATCTCGAACGCCTTGCCGCCGCCGTACCGGCCCTGCTTTCGCTGGCGGTCGTACTGCATCCCCCACCGCCAGTGTGGGTACCGGTGCTGGAACCCGCCGTAGGCGATCAACTCGTTCATCTCGTCGTAGTCGACGATCCAGTAGTTGACCGGGTAGGGTTCCAGGCCCAGTTTCTCGGCGAGGGCGTTGGCCTCCTCGACCGGTTCCTCGAGTTCGCCGGCGATCCGTCGTTTCCTGAAGCGGTCCCCGTTCATGATTCGTCCTCCTCCGTACTCAGGATCTCGTAGATGGCGTCGGTCACGTCGTTCGGTCCGGAGACGTACGCGACGGCGACGTCGTCGTTCTGGCCGAGTTCGCTCTGGACTTCCTCCGCGTGGGTCGCGTTGATCGCGTTCCCGCTGGGCTGAGTTTCGACGTACGCGTGCAGGTTCGCGTCGATCTCCTCCATGAGCGGGATGACGTTGCGTTCGGTGTCGTTCGAGGAGTTCTCGCTGTCCCCGGCGGCGAACACGTACCGGTTCCACTCGCTCCAGGGATACTCCTCGAGGATCTCCTTCGCGAGTTCGTACGCCGTGGAGATCTTCGTCCCGCCGCCCGACCGGATGCCGAAGAACTCCTCGCGCTCGACCTCCCAGGCCTCGGCGTCGTGGGCGACGTACCGGAACTCGGCGTTGTCGTACTTGCCCTGGAGGTACCAGTCCAGGGGCGTGAACACGCGCTCGACGAGTTCGCGCTTCTGCTCTCGCATCGACCCCGAGACGTCTCGGATGTTCACGACTACGACGTTCTTCTCGCGTTCCTGCACGATCTCGGGGTGGCGGTAACGCTCGTCCTCGCGCCGGAACGGCACGTGGTCGATCCCCTCGCGTCGGATCCGCTCCTGGACCGAGGTGCGCTCGACGTTGTCCTCCACGTCGTCGATCGAGTCCCATCGCGACCGCTCGTTCTCGGGGATGTCTCCGTATTCCTCGGCGAGCCAGACGCGGGAGATGGGAATGTTCTCCCCTCGGGCCCACTCGAACGCCTCGTCGGGGCCCCAGCCCGCCACCTTCAGCACCTCGCGCATGAACGCCTCGTCGAACTCCATCGCGAGCTTTCGCTTGAGGCCCTTCTTGAACATCCGCTCGAAGTCGAGCGTGGAGTCGGGACCCATGCGCGTGACGTCGGTGAACGGCCCCTCGTGTTCCTCGATCACCTTCTTGCCCTTCGGTTCGAGGTCGAGCCCGAGTTCCTCGTCGAGTTCCTGGGCGAACTCCTCGGGATCCATCTCGTAGTACTCGTGGTCGCCGCCCTCCTCGCCCGGTTCGCCCTCCTCGTCGCCGTCGTCGGGCTGTGGCTGGGGCTGGCCGACCGGGTCGCCGGGCTGGGCGTCCTCGCCCTGGCCGACGCCGCCCTGGTCGAGCTGGTCGTACTCGAACTCCGGGAGGTCGACGATCTTGACCGGGATCCGGATCTCGTCCGACCGGCTTCGACCGAGGTCGCCGTACTCGATGAAGTCGGCGAGGTCCTCCCGTCGCTGTTCGCCCACCTGCCGGAAGCGTTCGAGGTCGTCTTTCAGTCCCATTTGTAGGCCACCTGCCCCATGACGTGCCTGGTCGTGAGTTCGGCCGACGCCGGGGAGTACCCGCCGTCGTCGACCAGGTACTCGATCGTCTTCTCCTTTATCGCCGCCGTCTCCGTCCCCTCCGGCGGATCGTCCCACTGTCGCGGGTCGAGATCGGGGTAGAGCCGCCGGACGTCGTCCCAGTCGTACGTCTCGAGCACGTTCTCGATGACCGGGATCTCCGCGAGTTCCACGTCCTCGACCGCGAAGTCCTCGCCGCGCTGCTCCCAGGCGTGGCGGTTCAGCGACGTGATGACCTTCTCCTGGCGGAACGTTTCGACGGGGTCGGTGGGGGACGTCCCCTCGTAGTCGTTCTCGCCGAAGCGGCCCAGGTGCTCGGTCTCGAACACCTTCATCTTCAGCGGATCCGGCTCGACGCGCTCGCCGCGCTCGTTTTCGATCTTCTCGTCCGTCCCCCAGGCGTAGACGTGCTCGACGTACTCGGCGACGGTCTCCTCGTCCACGTGCCGGTCGTGGAGCACCGCCTCGACGACGTCCGTCTCCTGTCGGTCGAACACGTGTGACTTCACCGGCGCGAGCCGGTTTTCGAAGGCGTTCCGTTCGCCGGGGGAGAACACCGGCGCGTCGGTCAACCCTTCGACCATCGCGTGGAGGACGTCCCGCGGCATGATCACGTTCTCGACGTCCAGTTCCGGGTGGTGCCGATCGCTGGCCTGCTGGAGCAAGTCGGCGATGGTATCCCGCGTGTAGGTCACGGGAATGCCGTGCTGGCCGTCGGTCGGATCGTCGCCGAACTCGAAGTCGTCCTTCTCGAGGCGCTCGTCGCCGTCCTGGAGGTACCCGCGGTCGAACAGGAGCGCCTTCTCGACGACGTCCAGGTCAGCGGGCAGGTCCTCGTCGTCGAGCCGCGTGGCGACGCTGTAGAACGCCGCCGCCGCGACGGCGTGGGGCGCGAGTTCGCGTTCGACGACGGCGCCGTCCTCCTCCTTGACCCTGATCTCGATCGGCTTCCGGATCTTCTCCTCGAGCCGTTCGTAGTCGTCCGCGGTCCAGACGTCCGTCTGGTTCGTGAGTTCGCGACGGATCAGTTCGGACTCGAGGCTGACGTTCGTGAGGTAGCCGAACTCGTGTTTGTCGAGCCGCCGCTTGAGCGCCTTGAGCGGGTCCATCCCGTTCCGGTCGGCGTGCTGGTTGAGCTGGGCCTCCAGATCCGGGTTCGAGATGATGACGAGCTGGGTGTCGACGTCCATCCCGATGCCCTTGTCCAGCTTGACCGACCCTTCGTCGGGGACGTTCAGCAACTTCTGGAGCAGGTCCGAGTGCTGGGCAGCGTCCTCGACGACCGTCAGGCACCCGTTCCCCTGCGAGAGGACGCCGTCGTAACTGAACGCCTGGGGGTTCTTCCGGCCCCGCGAGTCGAGTTCCTGGAGCATCCCGCGCATCCAGGAGCCGACCAGGCGCTGCTTGGGCTGGCCCTCGTCCTCCGAGTGCAGGACGCCGATGCCCTGACCCACGTCCACGACGTAGTTCTTCACGCGGAGGTGGCCCGGATCCGTGGCCGCCGAGAACAGGTCGTTCCGTCCCTGGCGGCGGTACTGCTCCTCCAGGTACTCGTAGGCCTCCCGCGAGAACGGATCGAGTCGTTCGTCGATCACGACGGGAATGTGATCGCCGGTCGCGTCGTTCAGATCGGACACGACCGCCTCGCGCACGTCCTCCGGGAACACCGTCAGGGGATGCGCCTGGACCGGACTCTCGTACCAGTCGTCCTCGTCGGTCGGCGCCTCCTCCGCGTAGGAGAGCCCGCGGGAGTCGCTCGTCCCGGCGACGTTCCACTCGACGGTGTAACGCCGGCCCTCGGGCGTCTTCGAGTACTCCCGGAGGCCGTTGATCAGACACCGCTTGAGTTCGGACTTGCCGGTCGCCGTCGGCCCGTCGAACCAGATGATCTTCTCCTCCTTGCCGCGCTGTGCGGCGATCGACCGCAGGTCGTCGACGAAGGCGTTGAGCACCTCGGTGTTCCCGAGGACGGCGTGCTCGCCGTCGTTGTGCGGGTCGTCGAAGAAGCGGTAGCGCTCCTTCTCCTCGCCCTCCTCGACGACCGTCCGGGTACCGGCCGCCTCGATGGCGTCCAGCAGGTACTTCGGGGCGTGGGCCGCGATGCTGGGCTGTTCGAACACCGCGTCCACGTACTCCGAGAGGCTCATCGGCGCCTCGTACGTTTCCTCGAGGGTCCGGTCCGCGTCGACGACGTAGTCGTTGCCCCGGCTCATCACTCCTCCAGCTCGGACTTGGCGACCTCGGCCCCGGCGAACTCCAGGACCTCCTTCGCGCCGGCCTCGGAGTACCCCTGGTCGATCAGGGCGTCGATCCACTCGTTGCGCTCCTCGTCGTCGGTCTCGCCAGCCGAGACCAGCGCCGAGAAGTTGATGTTGTGCTTCTTGTCCTCCCACAGCTTCCGCTCCAGGGCACGGCGCAGCCGTTCGTTGTCCTGGGGGTCGAACGCTTCACCCTCGCGGGCGCGACGGGACACCCAGTTGCTGACCTCCTGGCGGAAGTCGTCCTTGCGGTCCTCGGGAATCTCGAGCTTCTCCTCGACCGAGCGCAGGAACGTCTCGTCGGGGTCCTGCTCGCGGCCGGTCAGCTCGTCCTCGACCGTGTCGTCGTCGATGTAGGCCATGACGTGGTCCATGTACTTCTCGCCCTGGCGCTGGATCTCCTCGACGTCGTAGGCCAGCGCGTGGCGGACGTCCTCGATGGCCCGCTCCTTGTACTCCTCCCGGACCAGCTCGAGGTACCGGTAGTAGGTCTCGAAGTGTTCCTCCGCGATCGACCCGTGGTGTTCGAGGTTCTCCTCGAAGAACGTGAACACGGTCAGCGGCGAGAGGAACTCGCGGTCCCGGTGTTTCGAGTCCATGATCGCCTCGGCGATCTCGTCGCCGATGAACCGCGGGGAGACGCCGGCCATGCCCTCGCCGATCTCGGCCTTCTCGTCGCCTTCCTCGCGGAGCTTCTTGAGGTCGACGTCGTCGCCCTCGTCGACTTCCCCGTTGTAGGCCTTGGCCTTCTGGAGGAGGTCGATCGTCCCCGCGTCGGGTTCCTCGACCCGGGTCAGGACGCCGAAGAGGCCGGCCATCTCCATCGCGTGGGGCTCGATGTGGATGTCCGGGACGTCGGCGTTGCTGAGCATCTTCCGGTAGATCTCGGCCTCCTGCTCGTAGGTGAGGACGTACGGGAAGTCGATCCGCTTGGTGCGGTCGTTGAACGCCTCCATCTTCTCGTCGCCCTTCTTGTCCTTGTACTCGGGCATGTTCGTCCGGCCGACGATCACCTGGTCGATGTCGATCCGCGGGTTGTTCTTGGGCTTGATCGTCTGCTCCTGGGTCGCGTGCAGGAAGTCGTACAGGAACTCCCGCTGGAGCTTCAGCAACTCCTCCCCCGAGAAGACCCCGCGGTTGGCGTTACAGAACGCGCCCGAGTAGTCGAACGCCCGGGGATCGGACTCGCCGTAGACGGCGATCTTCGAGTAGTTGACGTCGCCCGTCAGTTCCGTCTCGTCCTGGTTCTTCTTGTCCTTGGGTTCGAAGGTCTCGAGGCACTGGCGCTTGTTCTCGTCGGCCACGAGCCGGGTTATCTCGATGTGGTTCTCGAGGACGGACTGGAGGTCGTCGTCGTAGTGGGCCAGGAGCCGGTCCATGTAGAACTCCGACTCGGGGTCCAGCGACTGCTCGTTGCGGATCGTGTACGGTGCGTCCAGGATTTCGTTGAGTTCGTCGATGACTTCCTGTCGCTGTTCGAGCGGCAGCAAGACCAGCGGGTCCTGGTTCATCGGCGACCGGACCCTGTCGTCGGACGGGTCCTGGTCCATGATGACGTCGGTGAGGTTCGTCCACCGGAAGGTGTACATCCGCCCTTCTTCCCGGAGGGTGTAGTCCTCGAAGTACCGGCGGATCTGCTGGTCGAACGCCGACTTGCCCGATCCGACCGGCCCGAGGAGGAGTTTGATGCGTCGCTCCGGGCCGAGGCTCCGGGCACCGCTTTTCACCTTGTTGACGAACTCGTGGATCGAGCGATGGACGATCCGGCCGTAGAACGTGTTCTCGCCGTCGTTGAGTGGGTCCCCCGAGGCGAGGTGGTACTCCACGACGCCCTCCGTCTCGTCGTAACTGGTCCCATAGTAGTCGAACATGTCGGCCACGCGCTGGTGGGCGTTGCGCGCGATCCGAGGGTCGTCGTACACTTCGTCCAGGTACCAGTCGAAGGGCTTGGTGTCCCGGAGGTCTTCGGGCATCGATTCCTGGTAACGCCTGCTGAGGTCCTCGAGTGATTTGTCGCTATTCATTGTATCACGAACGGTTGCGCACACCCTCGATATCGACCGACGTCGTCCGGTCCACCGCGGACGACGACGGCCGGACGGCCGGGGGCGGGGACGTTCGAGGGCTCCCGTCCCGCCGCGACGCTCGGAGCCTCCCGCCCATCGACACTCGCGGCTCCTCGGACCTGGCTACCGTCCGGGGTCGGTCGATAGATGGGCGAATGCATGGTTGGTGTATGTTCCCTTTTAACAACCCCGGATCCGCTCGACCGCCGTCGCCATCAACGGTCGAAACGTAGGGGGGAGGGCAAGGGAACGGGCCGAAACGAACGGCCTGGACGGCTCCGTTGCCGTTAGCCCCCAACGGTTAGAGGTATAAATTCTTTTCCCCAATGCATATACCCGGGGATAATAAATATATAAAATCCTGCCGGAATCTGTACGGTTATCCACGGTGCATGGCGACGATGCGGAACGCGAAAAACCAGGGGTTTAAGTATTGTCGGTCGCCGTCCGCCGGGTTTTAGCTGGCGCGCGCCGTACGCGGAGGACATGGACGACGCCAGACTGCCGGAGGGATGGACCGTCTGGAATCGAGAACCCGACGGTCACGTCGTGCTGACCTATCGTCCGGACGTGTTCGACGGGGACGCGTACCCCGCTGCCTGCCTTCCGACCCTCTATCTCGCGCGCGGCGGTCGTCGCCGCCGACCCGGCCCGCCCCGCGACGCGTCCACCGATAGCTGGGAGGTCTCCCTCTATCTGGAACCGGAGGTGGAGGTGCGGGACGCGGGCGGGACCTACGGGGGTCGGGACGAGGCCGTCGAGGGGTTGGTGACCACCGCCCGTCGGTTTGCCGACGGCGAGATCGACGTGCGAGCGCCGTATCAGGTCCCGCGGGAACGATATCTCGACCGCCTCGAGGCGCTCACGGGACGGGACGCTTAACCGTTCCCGCCGGATACCGGAACGCATGTCGACCATCACCCTCATCGGATCCAGGCTGGCCGAGATCGGCCAGGAATTCGTCTACGAAGGGGAGGCCACCGGCTGCGAGGGATGTCCCTACCGGAGCCAGTGTCTGAACCTCGAGGAGGGCGTCAAGTACCGCGTGACCGACGTCCGCGAAAACGCCCAGTTGCTGGAGTGTGCGGTCCACGACGAAGGCGTCCGCGCCGTGGAGGTCGAGCCGGCCCCCGTGCGAGTCAACGTGCCGGCCCAAAACGCCTACGCTGGCAGCAAATCCAGCCTGGCCGGCCCCTGTCCCCACGTCGAGTGTCCCAGTCACGAGTACTGCGTTCCGGACGGGGTGGCCTTCGACGAGGAGCGTCGCATCGAGGAGGTGCTCGGCGACCCGCCGCACGACTTCTGCATGCTCGACCGGGATCTCACGCTCGTCGAATTCGAACCGCCGGAGGGGTAACGGTGGTGCCGTGACGGGGTCCCGTCCTCACCCGTCGGCCCCGCCGATCGTCCCGACCCGATCTGCGGCGTACCCGTAAACGTCGCCGTACCCGTTCGGGGACATCAGGACCGGATAGAAATCGCCCTGGGCCACCTTTTCGACGCCGTCCGCGGCCGCGAACACCTTCCCGGAGGCCACGCGCTCGAAGTTCTCGACGAAAATCTCGTAGCGGTCGGCCGGGGCCTTGGACACTTGCCTCGTCAGCCGGAACACGGGAAGCTCGCGGGACGGTGCGTCCCCGGGCAACACGCCCGTCGCGGCCAGGAACGCCCGGGCGATCCGGTCGGCGTTCTCGGCCGCCTGTTCGGTTCCCTGCAGGCCCGTCTCGACCTCGACGAGCCGATCGACCGACTCGAAGAGGCGCCCCTGAACGAACTCGCCGGTCTCGACGACCGCCATGACCGGCAACCGCGGGACGACGTCGCGGATCGGATCGATCAGGCCGTGAGCGACGGCGAAGGGCTCGCCGTGGGACTGGGTCGAGTGAAGCGACAGCGTCGTACAGTCTTCCAGTTCGCCGGCGAGTTTCGCGGCGAGCCGTCCTTCGTGCGTCTCCGCGTTCGGATCGCCGGGAAACGCCCGGTTGAGGTCCTCGTCCACGTAGCGGACGTTCCGCTCGAAGGCCTCTTCGTTCGCGACGATTAGTTTGACCGGACGGTCGACGGCCAGGTCCTCCTCGACGAGCCGCTCTATCGGGCGAACCCCGGCCGGTTCGTCGCCGTGGATCGCCCCGACGATCGCGACGTCCGGCTTCCCCTCCCCGAGAGTCGTGGCCCTCATCGTTCGAGAGTCGCCGCGGGAACGGTATGAGAATTCGGATTCGTCGTTCAACCCCGTCGGTTTCGTGTCGGTTCGTCGTCACTCCTCGAGCGCCTCGGCGTATTCGTAATCCACCGGCCCGGCAGTGGGCGTCCTCCCGTCGAGGGGAATCACCCAGCCGTCGATCGCTCGGGGGTCGTCGAGTGCCAGTTCGACTTGCGTCCGAACTTCGATCACGTCCACGCCGTAGAAATCCGCGGGGACGCCCTGGAGGTACCCGAACGCCGTTTCGAAGAGGCTCCGCATTCCCGCGTCGTTCTCGAAGTCGGCGCGCTTGTACGCGCCGGCCGCGACCTGGACCATCCCCCGCAGGAACCGACTCTCGACGGTCCCGCGGCCGTAATTATACCATTCGGCCTCGAAACAGTCGTGCGAGTCATGATACGCTTCCGCGTTGAAGAGTCGGACGCCATGCATCGTCGCCCGTCGAAGGGTGTCGTGTTCCCAGCGGTTGGCTTCGGGAAGCCACCCGGTCGGCGTGCCGGCTGGCGGACCCTCCACCGAATCGTCGCGTGTGTGTTCGTCCATCGATCGTGCTCCGTAAGGCCGAGCGACGGGTGAATCCATCGGTCGGTCGAGCACCGGCAACCACTGCTCCCGAAACGGGAGGTAACGAGGCGATCCCGACGACCCGAGGAATTTAAGACGGGTACGGGCAAACCATCGGCTGCCGCGAACTGACCGCGTGCGAGGGTAGCCAAGCCTGGAAACGGCGGCGGACTCAAGATCCGCTCCCGTAGGGGTCCAAGGGTTCGAATCCCTTCCCTCGCATGACGGCGCGGCGCACGGACGCGCCGCGGCGGAATGCGGCAAGACGGAGCGTCTTGCCCTCGCATTTTCCGGCGACGCCGTCTCCAGGAAGGGACGGCTAGCGGCATCCCGTCGTGAATCACGGTACCGTACCCGCGTTCATCAAAAAGGGGTGTCGTTCTTCGATCGATCCAAACTGGGGGTCAACTCGAAAGGGGAGGTCCAGCGAGACCGAACCGCCGACATTAAATATTAGATAAATTATATTTTTTCGGTTGGAGCCGCAAATATACCTATTAGTAACACTATCTGGTAATATAGTTATTCTGGTCAGTCACAGGTTGCCATCCACCAAAACAACATATCACACGAATTCCATAATGACGGATATTTACCCGTAAATCGGCGTCTCGATTCCCAATAGCTGAAAAACATAACATTCATTCCCTTACTGTACCTATTATCGAACTGGGGAGAAACGACCCCGAAAACGGATAAGAACCCGGTAGTCCCCACTAAATGTAATGTCAACACAATCCGGCAGCAGAGTCATAACTGAATTAATACGAAGGTCGATATTACCGGGCGAACGATCGAGCCCTCCCCGAACGGTTTCATCCAATCATGTCAAAATCGAAGCAGGTAGAGAAACCTGACGAAGCGGAGCGTAGTGCGACCGAAGAACCCGAATCCGAAGGATACACCCCACACGTCCCCGCCGAAACGGATATCGCCGAACTGACGATCAAGGCGGTGTTGATCGGACTCGCCCTGAACGTGGTGATGCTGACCGCGAACACCTATCTCGGGATGCGATCGGGGATGACGATCAGCGCGTCCATCCCGGCCGCGGTCATCAGCATGGGCGTGTTCCACGGCCTTCGACGCGTCGGGATCGGTGGGACCATCCTGGAGAACAACATCGTGCAAACGATGACCTCCGCGGGCGAGGCGCTCGCCGCTGGCGTCATCTTCACCATCGCCGGCGTGACGTTCCTGGGGGAACCCATCGACATCGTCACGACGGCCGCGGTGGCGTTCTTCGGCGGCATCCTCGGGGTCATGTTCATGATCCCGATGCGGCGGTACCTCATCGTCAACAAGCACGAAGAACTCCCCTATCCCGAGGGGACGGCGTGTTCCGACGTGCTCGAAGCGGGCGACCGGGGCGAAGAGGGCGTCAGGCTCATCTCCTTCGGGTTCCTGACGAGCCTCCTCTACATGTGGCTGTCCAGCGGGATGGCCGTGTTCAAGACCACGCTCGAACGGGCGTTCTCGATCGGCCGAACCAACGGGTTCGCCATCGGTGGCGACTTTACCCCCGCGCTGTTCGGCGTCGGGTACATCATCGGCCCGCGAATCGCTTCGTACGTCTTCGGCGGCGGCCTGATGGCCTGGATGATGCTGATCCCGCTGCTCATCACTGGCGGGTACCTCCCCGACTCTGCGACCGCCAAGCCGATGATGACCCAGGCGATGATCATCTGGGACCAGTATATCCGATACGTGGGCGCGGGCGCGATGATCGTCGGCGGTTTCTACGCGATCCTGTCGATGCGAGAGACGATCCTTGACGCCCTGATGACCGCCGGAGACGAACTTCGGGGATCGGGTGACACGGGATCGAAAAAGCGGACGCAGCGCGACCTGCCAATGAAGTACGTCGTGGGCGGGTCCGTGCTGGTCGCGCTCGGTCTGGTCGCGGTCCCGCAGGTGAAGGTCGGGCTCCTCGGCGGGTTCATCGCCGTCGTCGCGGCGTTCCTGTTCGTGGCCGTTTCGGCGTACCTCGTCGGCGTCGTCGGGAGTTCGTCGAACCCCGTCTCGGGGATGACGGTCGCGACGATCCTCATCGCAGCGCTGATCCTGAAGTCGACCGGCGTTACCGACCCCGTCGTCGTCCTGGTGACGGCATCGGTCGTGTGTATCGCCGCGGCCGTCGCGGGCGACACGTCACAGGACCTCAAGACCGGCTTCCTCCTCGGGGCGACGCCCCGCAAGCAGCAGATCGCTCAGGTGGTCGGGATCGCGATATCCGCCGTCTTCGCCGGGTGGGTGCTGTTCTTCTTCCACCAGGCGTATGGCATCGGTAGCGCCACCATTCCCGCCCCACAGGCCGGCATGATGGCGCTCATCTCCAAGAGCGTCCTCACGGGGACCGCGAAGTGGGGCATGATCATGGTCGGCGCCGTGTTCGCGCTCGTCCTGATCCTCATGGACATTCCCGTCCTGCCCTTCGCGGTCGGGATCTACCTCCCGATCACGCTTGCCACCCCGATCTTCGCGGGCGGCCTGGTACGTGGCGGGATTAGCAAGTACGTCGAACGGAAGGACGACGACGAGGGGACGCTCGAGGAACACACGACCTACCGCGGACGGATCATCGCCGCCGGCCTCATCGCCGGCGAGGCGATCATGGGCATCGTGATCGGCGGTCTCTACATCCTCGAGATCGGTCAGGCCAGCGGTGCCCCCTTCCGGGTCGGTCTCGCCGGCGGAACGCAGACGACGCTGGGTGTCATCGCGATCGTCCTGCTCGTCGCGTTCTTCACCGGCGCAGTCCTCCGCAACGCTCCGGACGTATGACCGACAGAGATCCAGACGCAGTTCCGGTGCGGACCGCCGACGACTGGGAGGAAACCGTCGTCGACGGTGAAACTCGGGTAACCGTCACGAGGGAGGTCGATCCTCGGAACCGCCTCGACCGGTTCCTGTTCGACCTTTTCGGGGCCACGCGGGAGCGCGAGATCACGCTCGACCCCGTCGGAACGACCGTCTGGCGACACTGCGACGGGGCCCACACGGTCCCGGAGGTGGCGGCTGCCGTCGCCGCCAACCACGACGAGGACCGCGTCGAGCCGGTCGACCGGACGCTGGAGCACTTCATGATGCAGTTGCGCGAACGCGACTTGATCCGGCTCGAATCGGCGCACACCTGAGGCCCCTTTCCGGGTTTACTGGTGGTATCGGTTCCAGGAACTGGTCCCCTCAAGAGGCGGCCCGGCCAAGCCGGTCATTCGGTCGGTTCGACCCGGAGGTCCCCGGCGCAGTCGCTGCAGGCGTAGGCCTCCGGTTCCGACACCAGTTTCGAGCGTCGATACCGGGCCAGGCGGGATCCACACCCTTCGCAGACGACCCACCAGTCGGGTCTCGCGAACAGCTCGCAGCGAACGTTCGTGTCGAGCCGACGGGCGAGTTCGCGAAACCGGTCGCCGTGACTCGGATCGCCGGTCTCGTTGAGCAGGTG